>NZ_QKSE01000012.1:0-154845 GCF_003234595.1 Curtobacterium sp. MCPF17_051
CTCCGGTCGCGTCCACCCCTGCTGTCGAGCCCTCCACGACCGCCCCCGCGGCCGGCCCGGCCACGCGCCCGGTGCGACAGGTCGTCGACCAGGTGACCAGCGCCTCCCGGCCGGTCACCGACACCGTCGCGAACGTCCTGCGCCCCGTCACCGGCACCGTGGAACGCGTCACCGACGCGCGCCCCGTGACCGCGGTCGTCGACACCGTCGACGACGTGGTCGGCAGCGTCCCGGTGGTCGGCACGGTCCTCGGCGACGACACCCTCGGCACCGTCACCGGCCCGGTCACGGGCCTGGTCGACGACACGCTCGGCTCGGTCGGCACGACCGTGGGCACCGTCCCCGACGTGATCGAGGGCGTCGTCCCCTCCGTCGGCGGCACCCTGCCAGGAGGCACGAGCCCCGTCGTCGACGTCCCCGCGCTCCCGGTGGGCGGCGGCTCGAACCCGTCCGCCGGGCCAGTCCCGTCGGTACCGGTCGCGAACGCACCCGTCCGGCCCGGAACCGTCCCCACGCAGGGGGCCTCGGCGCCCGCACGCGCCGTCGCCGCCGATGCCGTCGGCCACCGCTCAGCCGGGCTCCGCCCGTCGGCGACGATCGCCGCGGCCGCGACGACGGCCACGGTCGGCCCGTTCGTCGCAGCCGTCGAGGCGCAGAACGCGACCCTCGGCGGGCACGCGCTGCTCGTCCCCGCGGACGGCGAGGGCCACGGGCTCCCGTTCGACGGAGCTGACGCCGGCGTGCTCGGTGGCAGCGCCTCCTCGGCCTCCGGCGGCGCAGCAGCCGTCGGCATCGTCGGCTCGACCGACGACATCGTCTCCCTCGCCGCGGGGTCTCGCGGCACGCTCTCCGACGACGCGGTCCCCGCATCCGTCGTCGGCGAGCACGACGTCGCCCCTGACTGAGATCGGTGCGCCTGTCCGCCACGGCAGGCACGCACACATCCCGGCTGCGTCCGCGGTCGGTGACGATCTCGATCAGGGAGTACGACCATGAACAAGTACGTCTCCAGAGGGCTCTGGTTCGCCCTCTTCGTCGGCGGGCTCACGCTCGGCGGCACGGCTGCGGCGAACGCAGCCACGACATCCGGTGCCGAAGGCACCGTCTCGGGCACCCAGGTGGCCCCTTCCGTGGACGCCCCGGTGTCCCTCGGCGGCAACGCCGTCGCCGTGCTCGGTGACGCAGTGTCGAAGGCGACCGGGTCCACGCCCGCCGCTCCGGCTCCGGCCACGACCGCTCCTGCCCCCAGCACCTCGGGTGAGGACGGCACGCTCTCGGGCACCCAGGTCGTGCCGGACGTCGCGGCACCGGTGACGGTCGGCGGCAACGCGGTGGCCGTCGCCGGTGACGCGGTCTCGGCCGCCGTACCCGCGGCAGCTCCGACGCCTGCAGCTCCGGCTCCGGCGCCTGCTGCTCCGGCTCCGGCTCCGGCGCCTGCCGCTCCTGCGGTTCCCGCTCCGAGCACCTCGGGCGAGGACGGCACCGGTTCCGGCACCCAGGTCGCCCCGACCGTGACCGTCCCCGTGACGGTGTCCGGCAACGGCATCGGCGTCCTCGGTGACGGCACCTCGACGTCGACCGCCCCGGCGGCGACGACCCCGGCGCCGGCTGCCGAAGCCCCCTCGGCGCCCACCACCTCGGGCACCGACGGACTGCTCTCCGGCACCCAGGTGACCGGTCTGGTCGACGTCCCGGTCACGATCGGTGGCAACGGGATCGGCGTCCTCGGTGACGGGACCGCGACGGGCACGGCGCCCGCCGCGGGCACGGGTACCGGTACTGCTCCGGCGGCCGGTGGTTCGACCTCGGGTTCGGACGGCACGGCCTCGGGCACGCAGGTGTCCCCGGTGGTCTCGATCCCGGTCACGATCGGTGGCAACGGCATCGGCGTCCTCGGTGACGGGAGCGCGACGGGCACGGCGCCCGCCGCGGGCACGGGTACCGGTACTGCTCCGGCGGCCGGTGGTTCGACCTCGGGTTCGGACGGCACAGCCTCGGGCACGCAGGTGTCCCCGGTCGTGGACGTCCCGGTGACGATCGGTGGCAACGGCATCGGCGTCCTCGGTGACGGGACGAGCACCGGCGGCACGACGGCTCCGGCCACCGGCACCACGACCCCGACGACCGGCGGTTCGACCTCCGGCGACGGCGGCCTGCTCTCCGGCACCCAGGTCACCCCGGTGATCAACCTGCCGATCACCATCGGCGGCAACGGGATCGGCATCGTCGGTGACGGCACCAGCACCACCCCGGGCACGGGCAGCGGTACCGACCCCGGTACGGACCCGGGCACCGACCCGGGCACGGACCCCGGCACGGAGCCCGGTACCGTCCCCACCGACGGGACGGGCACCGGCACCGGCACCACGCCCGGCACGGCGACCACCCCGGTGGACGTGGTCGGCGTCGTCGAGCCGACCCGGGCCTCCACGGCGGGTGTGGTGACCACCACGACCGCTGCCACCAACGGGGTCCGGACGAGCACCGGGACCGTCGCGGCCGCCGCCGCGGCCGGTGACGGCCAGCCGGAGCTCGCGTACACGGGAGCCGGCTCGCCGGTCCTGCCCGTCGGGTTCGCGCTCCTGCTGCTCCTCGCCGGAACGGGCACGCTCGTGCTCCGTCGCCGGCACTGACCGACAGGTCGACGAGGGACGCCGCACCCGCGGCGCCCCTCGTCGTCACGCCGCCCGGGAAAGCACGCGTGTGCATGTCGCGACGGAACGCGGGTCGATCGACGCGTGCTTCGTCGGAAGATGCCCACGCATCGGATGTGCGTGCATGGTTCGACAGGACACCAGTCGATCGACGAGTGCTCTGTCGGAACATGCCGGCGCACCTGATGCGCGCAAAGCGGCGATGGTGCGACGCCCCGTGACGGACGGGGGAGCAGAACGACGCAGCCGTCAGCGGCCTGGGGTATCGTTCCGACTACGCAAGCGCTCCGGGGTCGGTGTAATTCCGAGCCGGTGGTGACAGTCCACGAACTGATGACGGGTGCGAACCCGACAGAGGTTGACCCGGTGGGATTCCGGGACCGACGGTGAAAGTCCGGATGGGAGGCGCGCTGGGCGGACAGGACGACCCCACGACCCGTGGTGTGCGACCCGTCCGTCGATGCCGACGATCGTCGAACGCCCCCGGAGTCCCGTTGAGAGGACACCAGTGTTCACCGGCATCATCGAGGAACTCGGCACCGTCACCGCCGTCGAGCAGCAGGGCGACTCCGTCGCGCTCACCGTCCACGGCCCCGTCGTCGTGCAGGACGCCCGGCACGGCGACTCGATCGCGACGAGCGGTGTCTGCCTGACCGTCGTCGAGCAGACCCCCGAGACCTTCACCGCCTTCGTCATGAAGCAGACCCTCGACATGAGCGCCCACGGCGCGCTCCGGGTGGGGGACCGCCTGAACCTCGAACGTGCCGCCTCGGTGGGCGACCGCCTCGGCGGGCACATCGTGCAGGGCCACATCGACGGCACCGCCACCGTGCTCGAGACGGCCGACGGTGACGGCTGGCGGCGCGTGCGGTTCTCGCTCGCGCCGGCGCTCAGCCCCCTCGTGGTCGACAAGGGCTCGATCGCGCTCGACGGCGTGTCGCTCACGGTCAGCGCGGTCTCGCCAGAGGGCACCGCGCCCGACGCGGCCTGGTTCGAGGTGAGCCTGATCCCCGAGACGCTCGAGGCGACGACGCTGGGACTCCGCGTGCCGGGTGACCGGGTCAACGTCGAGACCGACGTCCTGGCACGGCACGTCCGCCGCATGCTGCGGCTCGACGCCGCGGCGCAGTCGCTCGAGACAGTCGGATCGGAGGCCCGGTGATGGTCGCCGAGGTCGGTGCCGTCCCGCAGGCACTCGGGTTGTCGAGCATCGAGACCGCGGTCGCGTCGGTCGCGGCCGGCCGCCCCGTGATCGTCGTCGACGACGAGGACCGTGAGAACGAGGGCGACGTCATCCTGTCCGCCGAGCTCGCCTCGCCGGAGTGGATCGCCTGGACCGTCGCGCACTCGTCGGGGTTCATCTGCGCGCCGGTCAGCACCGAGATCGCCGACGCCCTCGACCTGCCGCCGATGGTGGCGCACAACGAGGACGTCCGCGGCACGGCCTACACGGTCACGGTCGACGCGGCCGTCGGCGTGACCACGGGCATCAGCGCCCACGACCGCGCCCGCACGCTGCGGGTCCTCGCCGACCCGACCTCGGTGCGTGACGACCTGCACCGACCCGGACACGTGGTGCCCCTGCGGGCACGACCGGGCGGGGTCCGCGAGCGCGCCGGGCACACCGAAGCAGCGATCGAGCTCGTCACCGCGGCCGGTCTCCGGCCCGCTGCGGCGATCTGCGAGATCGTCGACGAGGACGGCAGCATGATGCGGCTGCCGGCGCTCGTCGCACTCGGGGCACGCGAGGGCGTGCCCGTCATCACCATCGCCGCGCTCGCCGAGTGGCTGGACGCGGCAGACCGGGCGGCGGCAGCGACCGCAGCGCCCACGGAAGGAACGACACGATGAGCGGAGCAGGCGCGGCGGACCGCGACCAGGTCGACGGCACCGGGATCCGGGTGGCCATCATCGCCGGACAGTGGCACGACACCATCGCCGCGGGCCTGCTGGCCGGGGCGGAGCGTGAGGTCGAGCGGCTCGGTGCGACGGCCGACGTGATCCCCGTCCCCGGCAGCTTCGAGCTCCCCGTGGTCGCGAAGACCGCGCTCGAGGCCGGTTTCGACGCGGTGGTCGCGCTCGGCGTCATCATCCGCGGCGGCACCCCGCACTTCGAGTACGTGTCGGGCGCGGCGACGAGTGGCCTGACGCAGGTCGCGATCGACACCGGCAAACCCGTCGGGTTCGGTGTGCTCACGCTGGACGACGAGCAGCAGGGGCTCGACCGCGCCGGGCTGCCCGACTCCAAGGAGGACAAGGGCGCCGAGGCCGCGCACGCGGCGATCAGCACCGCGGTGACGCTGCGGTCCCTGCGCGTCCTGGTCTGAGCCCCGGACGCCCCACGCAGAACGGCCCCGCACCGGTGAGGTGCGGGGCCGTTCTGTCTGCGCGGACGGGCGAGCGGCTGTGCTCGCTGGCCAGCAGCTGTGCTTGCTGCCTAACGCTTGCCGAACACGTGGATCGGCAGGAAGAAGGAGAGGCTCATCAGGAGCACGCCGGCCATGAAGACGAAGGCCTGGCCCGACTCGACCTGGAAGGCGAACCCGAACAGGTACATCGACACCAGCAGCAGCAGGATCGAGAAAACAGCGGCGATGACGCGGCCCACGGGATACCTCCGGGTGTCGACGAGTGGATCGTTCCCCAGTCTATCCCCAGCCGGGCGTGTGCCGGTTCACGCTCCCGGTCGCGTCGCGATCAGACGGTCGACGACGGTGAGCAGGGTCTCCATGTCGACGCTGCCCCGCTTCGGTCGCACCTCGCTCGCGGCACCGAGTGAGGCCTGGTGGTACAGCCCGTCGCCGAGGAGCTTGACGGCCTGCGCGGTCGGCTCGTCACCGAGGGCGTCGACGAGGGTCGCGAGCCAGGCGTTCTCGGTGTCGTCGAGGGTGCGTCCGGCCTCTTCGTAGCCGGCCTGCTGCAGGCGGCTCGCGGCGAGCAGGGCGAGGTCCAGCTCGCTGCCGACGAACAGGCAGTTGCGGACGAAGTAGCGCGCGGCGCCGTCCTCGGCCTCCTGCATGCGCTCGACGTCGATCGCGGACAGGTCCGACAGCCGTTCGCAGAGCCCCTCGACCAGGGCGGCCTTGGAGCCGAAGTGGTAGAGCAGGCCGCCCTTCGAGACACCGGCGCGCGCGGCGACGGCGTCGAGCGTGGCGGGACGCTCGCCTTCCTCGCACACGATGGCGACGAAGCTGTCGAGGACACGGTCGCGGGCACTGGCCATGCCGAGAGTCTAGGAGCAGTTCCGGGGGGCGCGGACGCCAGCTCCTCCGTGGTCGCCGTGAACGCTCACGAACCGCCGCAGGACCATTGCTCATCCCTCCCGCACCGGCTAGCGTCGAGCCGACCGTGAAGGTTCACGAGACGACAAGGATCCGCATGTCAGCGCAGACGGCGAACACCGCCACCACCCCGAGCTCGACCACCACCGACCGCCCCGGGTGGGCCGTCCTCGGCCCCGGCGGCATCGCCCGACGCTTCCTCTCGCAGCTGCCCGCCAGCGGGGGCGTCCTGGTCGCGGCCGGCAGTTCGTCCGCCGAGCGGGCGCAGGTCTTCGCCGACGAGGCCGCCGGGTTCGGGTTCGCCGACGTGACCGCCGGTACCTACGACGAGGTCCTCGCCGACCCGCGGGTGGACGCCGTCTACGTGTCGACCGTGCACACCGGGCACGCCCGACTCGTGCTCGCCGCACTCGAAGCCGGCAAGGCAGTCCTCTGCGAGAAGCCCCTCGCCGTGAACCACGGCACCGCGATGGCGCTCACCGACGCCGCACGCCGGTCCGGCCTGCCGCTCGTCGAGGCGTTCATGTACCGCTTCCACCCGCAGACCGCGGCGCTGCTCGACCTGGTCCGTGACGGCGTGATCGGCGACGTGACCCACGTCGACGCCTCGTTCGCCTTCCGGACGGGCGAGCGCACCGGTCGCCTGTTCGACGTCGACACCGCCGGCGGCGGGATCCTCGACGTCGGCGGGTACCCGGTGACGATGGCTGCGGCGATCGTGCAGGCCGCCACCGGGGTCGCCGTCGCCGAACCGGTGGACCTCACCGCCACGGGCACGCTCGGGCCGACCGGGGTCGACGAGTGGACGGTCGCGCAGCTCGCCTACAAGGGCGGGATCACGGCGACGGTCCGGACCGGCGTCTTCGTGCAGGACGACAACGCCGTGTCGGTGTACGGCTCGCGCGGTCGCATCGCGCTCACCGACCCGTGGACCCTCGGCGACGACCCCACCATCGAGATCCACACCGTCGACGAACCCCCTCGCTCGCTGTCGTTCGCGGGTGAGCACCCCTACGCCCGAGAAGCCGACGCCACCACCGACGCCCTGCGTGCCGGCGGGGTCGAAGCGGCGCAGATGACCATCGACGAGACCCTCGCCACCGCCCGCACGCTCGACAGGTGGCGCGCGGCGATCGGCCTGCGCTACCCCTTCGAGGCCGAGACCGCCGACATCCCGACGGTGTCCGGCCGACCGCTCACCGTGCAGGACGGCAACCCGATGCGCTTCGTCGAGGTGCCGGGCGTCGGCAAGCGGATGTCCCGCCTGGTGATGGGTGTCGACAACCAGCCCGACCTGGCCCACGCCAGCGCGATCTTCGACCTGTTCGTCGAGCAGGGCGGCAACGTGTTCGACACCGGGTACATCTACGGCGGCGGTGTGCTCGAGGGCCGGCTCGGCAGGTGGATCCAGAACCGGGGGATCCGCGAGGACGTGGTCGTCATCACGAAGGGCGCCCACACCCCGTACTGTGACCCGGAGTCGATCACCCGACAGCTGCTCGAGAGCCTCGAGCGCCAGGGCACCGACTACGCGGACATCTACATGATGCACCGCGACAACCCCGACATCCCGGTGGGGGAGTTCGTCGACGTGCTCGACGAGCACCGCCGAGCCGGGCGCATCCGCGTGTACGGCGGCTCGAACTGGACCCCCGCACGGTTCGACGAGGCGAACGCCTACGCACGGGCCAACGGCAAGCACGGGTTCGAGGTGCTCAGCAACCACTTCGGTCTCGCCGAGGCGTACGACGTGCCGTGGGACGGCTGCGAACACGCGACCGATGCGGCATCGAAGGCCTGGCTCGAGGAACGCCAGGTCCCGCTGCTGCCGTGGTCGTCGCAGGCCCGCGGGTTCTTCACCGGCCGCGCGACGCCCGAGGACACCAGCGACGCCGAACTCGTCCGCTGCTACTACTCGGACGACAACTTCGAGCGGCTCCGGCGTGCGCGCGAACTCGGCGAGCAGTTCGGCGTCCCCGCGACGGCGATCGCGCTGGCGTACGTGCTCAACCAGCCGTTCCCGACGTTCCCGCTCTTCGGACCCCGTACGATCGCGGAGGCCCGGTCGTCCATGACCGGCCTCTCCGTCGACCTCTCCCCGGAACAGGTGGCATGGCTGGACCTCCGCGCCTGACCCCGGGCGGCCGCGCGACGATCATCGACGTCGCCGCGGCCGCCGGGGTGTCCCGGCAGACCGTCACCCGCGCGATGAACGGCATGTCCGGCATCAGCGCGGCGACCAAGGACCGCGTGCTCCAGGCCGCGGCTGCGCTCGACTACCGTCCGTCACGGTTCGGCCGCGGGCTCGTCACGGGTGGCGACCACCAGCTCGGGCTCGTCGTCAACGACCTGCGGAACCCCTACGCACCGGCACTCGCATCCGCGGTGCTCGGCCTGGCCGCCGCCCGCGGGTGGAACGTCATGCTCGCCGACGTCGGGCTCGCGAGCGACTCGGACCGGATGGTCGAGTCCCTCGGCGCCCAGACCGACGTCGTGATCGGCTACCTCGGGTCCCGAGCGCCGGAGTGGATCGAACGGCTCGGCTCGGTCCCGGTCGTCGAGCTCGACCCCTCGGGGCCGGTGACCCGCGCCGCGGTCCGGATCGACCCGACCGCCGCGATCGAGGACCTCGCCGACCACCTCGTCGACGTCGGGGTGAAGCACCCCGTCGTGCTCGACGCCGCCGCCAACGGTGTGCCGAGCCAGCGCGGGGCGCACATGGTCGCGGCACTCCGGCGTCGCGGGTACCTGCCAGACCTCGTCATCGCGTCCGCGCCCACCGCCGAGGCCGGCGCCGGACAGACCGAGCGGATCCTCGCCGAGCACCGCCGGGTGGACGCGGTCCTGGCGTTCAACGACGTGCTGGCCCTCGGCGTGCTGTCGGCCTGCCGTCGTGCCGGCGTCGACGTCCCCGGTGACGTCCGCGTGGTCGGCGTCGACGGCCTGCCGCTCGGGACGCTCGTCGCGCCGACGCTCACCACGCTGGCCGTCGACCTCGACGAGGTCGCCGGCCAGGCCCTCGACCTGGCGCTCGGCATGCTGGCGGGCGAGCTGCCGCGCTCGGGCGCAGCCGTCGAGCGCACGGTGCGACACCGGTTGCTGCTCCGCGAATCGGCGTAGGCCCGACAACGCGACCAGTGGACCGACGCAAGGCCCGTGGCGGGATCGACACGGGCCTCCCGGCCATCAGTTGCATTTGCAACCAAAACCGTCCGGACGGTACACTAACGGAGTCCTGACGGGGCGCGTGTCCATCCCGCGTCCCGTCTCGTCTGCCCCACGTACCACCCGCCGTCGACCTGGTCCGGCTCGAAGTCCCAGGAGTCCGCCGTGTCCGCACTGCTCACCAGTCCCGTCGCCACCCGCGTCACCGGGAGCCGCGCCCGACGGTTCCTGGCGCTCGCCGTGCTCATGCTGCCGGTCCTGCTCATCTCGGTCGACAACACCATCCTGAGCTTCGCGCTGCCGTCGATCAGCCGCGCGCTGAACCCGGACGCCATCACGCAGCTCTGGATCGTGGACGCGTACCCGCTGGTGCTCGCCGGCCTGCTCGTCGTGATGGGCAGCATCGGTGACCGCATCGGCCGACGGCGGATCCTGGTGATCGGCGCGACCGGCTTCGCCCTGTTCTCGGTGGCCGCGGCCTTCGCGACCGACGCCTGGATGCTCGTCGCGGCCCGGATCGCGATGGGCGTGTTCGGCGCGATGCTCATGCCCGCCACGCTCTCGATCATCCGCAACGTGTTCGTGGACGCGGGGGAGCGGCGGATGGCGCTCGCCGTCTGGTCGACGATGTTCGCGGCCGGCAACGCGCTCGGCCCGCTCGTCGGCGGCGCGCTGCTCGCACACTTCCACTGGGGCAGCGTGTTCCTCGTCGCGGTGCCGATCCTCGTGCTCATGCTCGTCGGTGTGCCGTTCTGCGTGCCGGAGTCCCGCGACCCGATGCCCGGGCCGGTCGACCTGCCGAGCATGTTCCTGTCCCTCGGCGCCCTCGCACCGATCGCCTGGGCCATCAAGTCGGTCGTGCACCCCGAGGAGCGCGGCCTCGCGATCGCCATGCTCGCGGTCGGTGTCGTGTGCGGCATCGCGTTCGTCCGTCGGCAGCTGCGGTCCCGCACGCCGATGCTCGACCTGCGGCTGTTCCGCAGCACGGCCTTCACGGGCAGCGTGCTGATGAACCTGGCGGCGATGTTCTCGCTCACCGGATTCCTGTTCTTCATCGCCCAGCACCTGCAGCTCGTGGCCGGACTCGACCCGTTCGCGTCCGGCGTCGTGCTCATCCCGGGGTCGGTCCTGACCATCGTCGCCGGGCTCGCGGTCGTGCCGATCGTGGCGCGTGTCGCTCCGCGCTGGGTCGTGTCGGTCGCGCTGCTGTTCTCGGCGGCGGCGTACGCCCTGGTCGCGGTCCTCGGACACCACGCCTCCATCGCCGCGCTGGCGTTCGCGTTCGTGCTGCTCGGCATCGGGATCGGGGCGTCCGAGACCGTGACGAACGACCTCATCATCTCGACGGCTCCGGCGGACAAGGCGGGTGCGGCGTCGGCGATGTCGGAGACGGCGTACGAGATCGGCGCCGTGCTCGGTACCGCGGTGCTCGGGACGATCCTGGCGACGACCTACCGGGCGCACGTCGTGGTGCCCGACGGGTTGTCCTCGGCCGCGCACGTCGCGGCGCAGGAGACCCTCGGCGGCGCGGTCGCCGCGGCGGGGCAGCTCGGCGGCAGCGCCGGGCAGGTGCTGCTCGAGTCCGCACGGGCGGCCTTCGACTCCGGCGTGACGATCACGGCGGGCGTCGCCGCGGTGCTCATGGTGGTGGCGGCCGCGGGTGCGCTCGTCATGCTCAAGCGCCGCTGAGCGGTTCAGCGGGCGCACTGCGGGCGCGAGCTGCGCTTCGTGAGCAGGCATGGTCGGGTCGCCGTGCGTGACCCGACCATTCCTGCTCACGAAGTGCCGCCACGGCGCGCCCGCCGCGCCCGAACCTGTGAATCGTTGACCTCAACCAGGGTTCAGGTCATACGTTGGGTGGCAGCCGCCGAGTGACGGCAGCCCCTCCCGAAGGAACGACCACGATCACCATGCCCGACGAAGCACCGGCAACCATCGCCGACGCGTACAAGTCCGCCTTCCGCGGGCACCCTGCCGGCGTCGCCGTCATCACGGCCGAAGGCCCGGACGGACCGACCGGCCTCACCGCCTCGAGCGTCGCGAGCGTGGCCGTCGACCCGCCCGTGCTGGTCTTCTCGCTCTCCACGAACTCCGGCTCGGCCGGGGTCGTGCTCGGTGCGCCGCTGTTCGTCGTGCACCTGGTCGACTCCCTCGGGGTCGCACTCGCCAAGCGCTTCGCCTCGACCGGCAGCCCGGCCGCCGATGACCCGATCTGGGGCACCCTGCCGTCCGGCGACCGCTACCTGCCGAGTGCGGCGAGTGCACTCCGCTGCCGACCGCTGTCGACGACGCCCATCGGCAGCTCGACCGTCGTCGTGGCCGAGGTGCTCGACATCATCGTCGGCGCCGATCGCGGCGAGCCGCTGGTCTACCACAACCGGGAATTCCACTCCCTCACCGATCGTTCCCGGCTCTCGTGAGCCGCGGAGCCGCGTCCACAACCCACTGATCGAAAGGACCTCACATGGCTGAGTACACCCTGCCGGAACTGCCGTACGACTACGCCGCGCTCGAGCCGCACATCAGCGGCAAGATCATGCAGCTGCACCACGACAAGCACCACCAGGCCTACGTGACCGGTGCCAACACCGCGCTGCAGCAGCTCGGTGAGGCCCGCGAGTCCGGCAACTTCGGTGCGATCAACAAGCTCGAGAAGGACCTCGCGTTCCACCTCGGTGGCCACGTGAACCACTCGATCTTCTGGACCAACCTCGGCCCGGACACGAAGGTCCCCGAGGGCGAGCTCGCCGCGGCGATCGACGAGTTCTTCGGTTCGTTCGAGAAGTTCCAGGCGCAGTTCGCCGCCGTCGCGAACGGCATCCAGGGCTCCGGCTGGTCCGTGCTGGCCTGGGACACCGTGGGCCAGAAGCTCACCACGTTCCAGCTCTTCGACCAGCAGGGCAACATCCCGTTCGGTCTCGTCCCGATCTTCATGCTCGACATGTGGGAGCACGCCTTCTACCTCGACTACCTGAACGTCAAGGCGGACTACGTCAAGGCCGTCTGGAACATCGTCGACTGGGAGAACGTCGCCGCTCGTTTCGAGAACGCGAAGTCGCAGCGGTTCGTCACGCTCTGATCAGCGTCGGCGGGTCACCACGGTGACCACCTGACGAACGGGAGGCACGGTGCCGGCTGGCACCGTGCCTCCCGTTCGTGGTCCGGGTGCCGTTCCGGACCGCACGCCGTCACCGGGTTCGCGACCGGTCCTCGGTCGCGCTCGCGTTCGCGCTCAGCGCGCGGTCGGGGTCGGTCGTGCTCGAAGCGAGGTCGTGGGCGATGCGACGCAGTGCGGCGTCGGCCTCGGTGTGCGCGCGGTCGACGAGCGCGCTCCACTGGGCTCCGCGGGCGGCCATCACCGTGTTCTGGGCCGCGCGTTCGGCGAGGACGGGGTCGGCGCCGTGCGCCCGGCACCACGCCCGGATGGCCGCCAGGTGGCAGCGGTGCGCGCGGCGCTGGCGGTCGCGCCCGTCGAGGGACTCGACCGACCCGAGTTCGAAGGTGAGTCGCGCGGCCAACGCGCGGTGCGGATCATCGAGCCCGCCGAAGGCCGCGACCAGGTGATCGGCGAGGGCGTCGGCGTCGGCGCCGGGGTCGAGCGTCGCCACCGGCCGTGAGGCCGCCAGGTGTTCGACGACGGAGTCGATCAGGGCTTCGCGCGAGCCGAAGTGGTAGACGACCGGGTAGGCGCTCGTCCCGAGCACGCGGCCGAGGCCCCGGACCGTGACGTCCTCGATCTTGGTCTCGACGAAGTGGTCGACGACCTTCTCGAGGATCGCGGGTTTGCGGGTGGGGTCGGGCTTCCTGGGCATGGCATCTCCGTCGTCGGGGCGTGGTCGCGCGACCGCCCACATACTAGCAGCCGGTATATCAGTGGCACCATGGGCCGTCGTGTGTGATCTCTCCGCGAACCCTCCGTTTTCACCGATAGAAACGGAGAAAAACTCGGCTACCGGTACACTGTTGCGGATGTCCATGCCGTACGAGGGCGCTCCGCCGCCGTCCCGGCCCGAGGGGACCCGCGCCGGACGGGTGGTCACGGGCCGCCGTCGTGGCGCCGGAAAACGCTTCCTGGTCGTCGGCGACGTCCTGGACGGTGTCCTCGTGCACACCACCGCACACCGGATCGGGGTGCACGACCCCGCCGCGGAGATCCGCCACCGGCCGACCGGCGCCGGTGGCAACACGGCCACCTGGCTCGGCTGGCTCGGGGCCGAGGTCGACGTCGTCGCCCGGGTGGGGGTCGACGACGTGTACCGCCACGAGCGCGCGCTCGAGGACGCCGGGGTCCGTGCCCACCTGCGGTACGACGCGATGACGTCCACCGGGGTCGTCGTCTCGGTCCGCAACGACCACGGTCGCACCGCGATGTCCGACCCCGCCGCGAGCGGGAAGATCAGCGCCGCCGACGTCCCGCCGTCGGTGGTCGCCCGCGCCGACATCGTGCACCTGACCGGGGCCGCCATGCTCGGCGGCGGGGCCGATCGGCTCGCCGACCTGGTGGCGTGCGCCCGGACGGGGCCGGCGCGCGTGGCGGTGGACCCCTCGTCGGTGGCGGTGATCGAGACGATCGGCGCCGACCGGTTCCTCCAGGCCCTGCGGGGCGTCGACGTGCTCTTCCCCGACCAGCACGAGGCGCTCGCCCTCGCCGGGGGCGACGACCTCGACACCGCGGTGCGGCGGCTGACGGAGCACGTCCCACTGGTCGTCGTCACGGCCGGCGCCGACGGCGCGCTCATCGGACGCCGGGGCCGTAGCGTCCACCGGGTCCCCGCGACACCGGCGACCGTCGTCGACACCATCGGGGCCGGGGACGCGTTCGTCGCCGGGTTCGTCCGTGCGTGGGCGACGGATCCGGTCCGCGTCGGTGCGGCAGCCCGCGAGGGCACGCGGGTCGCCGCGCGGGCACTCGGCTTCGTGGGCGGTCGACCGCCGGTCTGAGCCGACGGGTTCTCGGTCGGCACTCCCGGGTCGGCGCTCCGTCGGGTCAGCGCTGGGTCAGCGCTCCGACGGTTCGGCGACGACGTTCAGGGTCTGCACACGCCCCGCGGCGGCGGGCGCGAGCCGGATCTCGACGCGCAGGCGCCCACAGGTGCCGGGGAGCCACCAGCGCAGGTGCGACGGCGCCGCCGAGTACTCGGACACCGGTGCTGCACCGAGGTCGGCGCCGACGTCCGCGACGGCCTGTGCCACCGCGCGCCGTCGTCGGTCGTAGGGCACGTCCATGGCGACGTTCGGCGTGCAGATCGCGTCGGCCAGGTCGTCGCGCCAGTCGGCCAGGAGGCGCGTCACGGCGGCCTGGGCGACTCGCGTCGCGCGGGTGGTCGCCGCCACCCCGCTGGTCGCTCCGGCCACGTCGGTGCCGGCTTCCGATGGGCTGGGTGTCCGAGCCGTCAGCGCCGCGTCGAGCACGAGGTCGTGCGCCTGCTGCGCGGCCGCTGAGACCTTGGCCTGGGTGGCGTTCTCGAACGCGACGACCCCGAGGCCGTCGCGCATGGACCACCGCATGTGTGCGGAGAAGCCCGGGTAGCCGCCGGAGTGCGAGACGAGCTCGCCGAAGCGGTCGTCCTGCTCGACGAACAGTCCGAAGCCGTAGGCCGTCGCGCGAGCCGAACCCGGGACGACGGACGACGGGACGACCCGCATCGCCTGCTGCATGAGCCGGCGGTCGGCGGGGGAGACCGGGCCGGGTTCCGGCGCTGCGGAGAACGCCGAACCGAGGTGCGTCGCCCAGCGCGCCAGGTCGCGGACGGTCGAGAAGAGCCCGCCGATCGACGAGAACGCGCCAGGGCCCGTCATGGGCAGGGGTTCCCAACCACCCTGGTGGCCTCGGGCACCGGTGACGACGAACCCGGTGGACTCGTCGGCGCTGAACACCGTGTCGGCGAGCCTGAGGGGACGGAGGACGGTCTCGCCGGCGGCCGCGGTGAAGGGCTGCCCCGTCACGACGGCGACGACCCGGCCGAGCAGCGCGTAGCCGAGGTTCGAGTAGGCGAAGCGGGTGCCGGGCAGCGAGTCGAACAGCAGGCCGCCGCGCAGGACCTCGTCCAGCTCGGCGTCCGAGATCGACTCCTGCCGGTCGGCCCAGGGATCGTCGGTGGGGAACCCCGCCGACATCGTCAGCAGCATCCGCAGCGTGGGGACGGGGGAGTCCGGGGTCGGCAGGGTGACGGCGCCGAACGCCGGCACGAAGTCGGTGATGGGCGCGTCGAGGTCGAGCGCACCCCGTGCGACGAGGGTCAGCAGGGTCGCGGCGGTGACGCTCTTGGTGCAGGAGGCGATGCGGTAGACGGTGTCGGCGTCCGGCCGCCGGCCGTCCCCGCGGTCGCCGTGCCCACCGGACGCGACGAGCCCGGAGCGGTCGAACACGCCCCACACGCTGCTCGGTGCGATGCCCTCTTCGACACGAGCACGGAACAACTCGTCGACCTGGTCGACGACGGCGGCGACCGCGGGGTGCGCCCCGGTCACGATCGCCGCATCCGTTCGTAGGCGTCGAGCGCCCGCTGCCGCGACGCCTTCAGGTCGACCATCGGCTCAGGCCGGAGCTCGTCCGCGGGGACCCAGCGGTGGACATACTCGCGGTGCGGGTCGAAGCGCTCGAGTTGCCGGTCGGGGTTGAAGACCCGGAAGTAGGGGGCGGCGTCGAAGCCGGAGCCCGCGACCCACTGCCAGTTCGCCGCGTTGTTGGCGGGGTCGGCGTCGACCAGGGTGTCCCAGAACCACTGCTCCCCGACACGCCAGTCGACGAGCAGGTTCTTCACGAGGAAGCTCCCGGCGGCCAGCCGCACCCGGTTGTGCATGGCGCCGCTGTGCCAGAGCTCGCGCATGCCCGCGTCCACCAGGTCGAAGCCGGTCAGACCCTGCCGCCAGCGGTCGAGCTCGGCCGCTTCCGGGTCGCGCCACGGGAACGCGTCGAAGTTCCGACGGACGTTGACGGTGGCGATGTCGTCGCAGTGGAAGTACTCGTTCCAGTTGAACTCCCGCCAGGCCAGCTGGCGGAGGAACGCGGCGGCGTTCTGGCGCTGCGCGGGCTCGAGCCGCTCGTGCAGGCGGTGCCACACCTGGTACGGGCTGATCTCGCCCCACCGCAGGAACGGGGAGAGGCTGCTGGTGGCTTCCATCGCGGGCTCGTCGCGCTGGTCGTAGTCCTCGAGCGCGTGCTCGACGAAGTGCTCGAGCTGCTGCCGGGCGCCCTGCTCACCCGGGGTCCAGGCGTCACGGAGCCCGCCGGCCCAGTCGGGCTTCGTCGGCAGCAGTGCCCAGTCGGCCAGAGCATCACCGGTGACGTCGGCCGCAGCCGGCAGGTCGTCGGGGTCGGGCAGGGGGTGGCGCGGTTCGGGCAGTGCCTGGACGGCGTTCCAGAACGGGGTGAAGACCTTGTACGGCTCGCCCTGCCCGGTGAGCACGGTCCACGGTTCCCAGAGCAGGTTCGCCGCGAAGCTGTGTGCCTCGACACCACGGTCGTGCAGGGCCGCTTTGATGCCGGCGTCGATGTCCCGCTCGACGGCGCCGTACCGGCGGTTCCAGTACACGGCCTCCGCCCCGGTGTCGGCGACGAGCTGGTCGATGACCGTCGCCGCGGCACCGCGCCGGAGGACCAGCCGGGAACCCCGCTCGCGCAGGTCGGCGTCGAGGGCGCTCAGGGAGTGGTGCAGCCACCAGCGGCTCGCGGCACCGATCGGACGGAGCCCGGGGGACTGCTCGTCGAGGACGACCACCACCGTGACGGCACCACCGTGGTCGATCGCCGCACGGAGTGCGGGGTTGTCCGACAGCCGCAGGTCGTCACGGAGCCAGACGATCGCGCCGGTCACACCGTCGCCGTATCCGGAGCGGCCACCGGGCGAGCCGTCGACCGCCGGCCCGGTGCGGTGCCGACCGCCAGCCGGAGCTTCGTGCAGAGTTCGGTGAGGGTGCGAAGTTCGGGGTCGGACAGTCCCGCACCGACCTGCTGCGCGATGCTCGCCGCGTGCTGCACGGCGACCTGGCGGTAGACGTCGAAGCCGTGCGGGGTCAGCGCCACGATCACGCCGCGGGCGTCGGTGGGGTCCGGCTGCTTCTCGACGATGCCGCGGGCGAGGAGTCGGTCGACCAGGCGGCTGACGCTCGGCTGGGTGAGGAGCAGGTGCCCGGTGAGGTCGCGCATCCGGCAGCGGCGTCCGGGCTGGGTCGACAGGTTGAAGCAGACGTCGTACTCGTTGAAGGAGATCTCGTCGCCGGGGAAGTCCGCGTTGAGACTCCGCATCACGGCGACCTGGGCGCGGAAGAGCGCTTCCCAGGCGGCGACGGCGGTCGCCTTCTCACTGCGGCGTGTCTCGCTCACGTTCGCGTTCCCTCCGGTCGTACGGTCTGACCACACTACCGACGGAGCCGGACAGGAGCCGGGCGACATGCACGAGGGCCGGCCGCCTGTCGGCGACCGGCCCTCTCCCTTGCACCAAGAGTTTCCTGCAATCACATTCCGCAGGCGGTGCCACAGCAAACACCGTCTGCACCACCGACTGTATAACGAAGCGGTAACGGCGCGCCAGCCTCTCCGTGGCCGGTTCGCTGCGAGTTCACCAAGAGCAGTCGATGAGGCTCAGAAGAGGTCGGGCGACGGGGTCGACGCGTACCGCACGGCGACGTCCGCGTGCCGGTCGAAGCGGTAGCCGACGCCCCGCACGGTGCGGACGATCTCCTCGAACGCGCCGAGCTTCGAGCGGAGCCGACGCACGTGCACGTCGATGGTGCGCTCGTTCGGGGTCTCGTCCTCGCCGTCCGACCAAAGGCCTTCGATGATCGCGGAGCGGTCGACGGTCTGGCCCTCGCGGAGGACCAGGAACTGCAGGAGCTCGAACTCCTTGTAGGTCAGGGGTGCTGCTTCGCCGTCGAGGGTCACGCGCTTCCGCGAGATGTCGATGACGACACCGGTCTCCTCGGGCTCGGGCTTCTCGGCCTGCTTGCGGGCGGCCACCGCGGAGCGGTCCTGCAGGGCGAGGCGGACGACGTCGACGTCACGGCCACCGGAGTGCTCGGCGGCGACGGCGACGGCCGCGTACGTCTCGGACGACGGGACGAGCTGCGCGGTGAGGGCCTTCAGCTGCTCGACCACCGCGGCCAGGGTCGTGCCGGCGGCGGCGGCCTTCGCTTCGTCGATGCCGACGTACAGGGCGAAGCCGCGGGCCTCGGTGCCCTCGGGGAGCGCGCGGTTCCGCTGCGGCGCGACCACGGGGCTCGTCGGCACGGCGGCCGGTCCGGTGGCTGCCGGGGAGGCCGGGCGCGGGCGGATCGGCGTCACGGTGCCGAGGTCGGTCGGGGCCGGTGCGGTGCGGAGCGAGGTGCGGGGCTGGGCGATGGTGAGCGACATGGTGGTTCTCCGGGCGGTGTGGCCGGTGCGCGGGTGGCGCGGCGGCCGGTGTCGAATGCGTCATCCCGGGTACGGCGGTACGCCGATGTGCCCTGCGGTCCTGCTGCGGACCGGGGCCGACCCGGGGGAACGGGAGACAGACCTCGTGACGTGGTGCGCGTCGCCGACGGTGTCCGTCGCCCGGGGGATCACTCGCTCGCGACGGGGGTGGTGTCGCGGGGGATCCGGCTGGAACGGGTGCCGATCAGGCACACATTCGACAACGCATGACCGGCATGGTCGGCATCATCGCGCCGACGGTCCCCACTGCCCCTGCGGAGGAGCACGCCTCGGAGAGGACGCGGGTGGACACGGTTGCAGTCATGTGACGAGTATCTGCGGTATACCAACGCGGTGTCAACCGTCCGCGCGGACGGTGCGGTGGGCGCGACCGCACGGGCGTCGAGCGCCACGCCCGTTCTTTCCCATTGCGCACGCGATGGGAAGTGGAATCGGGCGTACCGGGTGGAAAGAACCGACCTGGTACGCCCGAATCGACCAGGTACGCCCGGAACGACCGGGTACGACCGGAACGGGCAGGTACGCCCGAATCGACCTGGTACGCCCGGAACGGACGGTGCGGTGGGCGTGACCGCACGGACGACAGGAGGCGCGGTGCCGACCGGCACCGCGCCTCCTGTCCGTGGGTGGTCGCTACTCGGCCAGGCCGTAGAGCCGGTCGCCGGCGTCGCCGAGGCCCGGGACGATGTACCCGTTCTCGTCGAGCTTCTCGTCGAGCGCACCGAGGACGATCGAGACGTTGCGGTCGCCGACGGCCTGCTCGACCATGGCGAGCCCCTCGGGGGCACCGAGGATGCACACGCACGTGACCTCCTGCGCACCGCGGGCGAACAGGAAGTCGATCGCGGCGGCGAGGGTGCCACCGGTGGCGAGCATCGGGTCGAGCACGAAGCACTGCCGACCGGACAGGTCGTCGGGCAGGCGCTCGGCGTAGGTCTGCGGCTCGAGCGTCTCCTCGTTGCGGGCCATGCCGAGGAAGCCGACCTCGGCCGTCGGGACGAGCTTGACCATGCCCTCGAGCATGCCGAGCCCGGCACGGAGGATCGGGACGACGAGCGGCCGCGGCTTGGCGATCGCGACGCCCATGGTGTGCGCCACCGGCGTGTCGATCGGCGTCGCCGTGACCCGGACGCCCCGCGTGGCCTCGTACGCGAGGAGCGTGACGAGCTCCTCGGTCAGGGCACGGAACGTGGGGGAGGGCGTCGTACGGTCGCGGAGCACCGAGAGCTTGTGGGTGATGAGCGGGTGGTCGGCGACGTGGACTCGCATAGGGTCGAGCCTAGCGTGCCGCCGACCGTCAGGAGGTCCCGTGGAGGAGCCCGCAGCCCGCCCGTTCGTCCCGGCGATGGAGCGTGCGCTCGACGAGGCCCGACGCTGCCTGGAGACCGACGACGTCCCGGTCGGCGCCGTGGTGCTCGACCGTGACGGCGTCGTGGTCGCCACCGGCCGGAACGAGCGCGAGGCGCGACAGGACCCGACGGCCCACGCCGAGGTCCTGGCTCTGCGTGCTGCAGCGGCGGTGACGGGTGACTGGCACCTCGAGGAGCACACGCTCGTGGTGACGCTCGAGCCCTGCCCGATGTGCGCCGGCGCCGTCATGGCCGCACGGGTGCCCCGGGTCGTGTTCGGCGCGTGGGACCCGAAGGCGGGCGCCAGCGGCAGCGTCTACGACATCGCCAGGGACCGCCGGCTGCCGCACCGCTCCGAGGTCATCGGGGGCGTGCTCGAGGCAGCGTGCGCCGAGCTGCTCGACGACTTCTTCAGTCCGCGGCGAGGATGACGATCGCCTCGGTCGGCGGCTGCGGCCCGGTGCGCAGGACGTCCGGTTCGACGTAGATCACCCGGGCGATCGGCACGGCGCTCCGGACACGCTGTTCGACGGTGTCGATGCCGGCGGCGACGTCGCCGAGCCGGCGGTCCCCGTCCACGGCGACCTTCACGCCGACCATCAGTTCGTCCGGCCCGAGGTACAGGGTCTTCAGGTGGATGATCGCGTCGACCTCGGGGCCGTCGAGCACCGCCTGCTTGATGCGCTCGACGTCGGCGGCGGTCGCGCCCTCGCCGACGAGCAGGCTCTTCGTCTCGATGCCGAGCACCACAGCGACCGCGATGAGCAGCGCCGCGATGAGCATGGTGCCGATCGCGTCGAACACCCCGTTGCCGGTGATCGCCGTCAGGCCCACGCCGAACAGCGCGAAGACCAGGCCGAGCAGGGCCGCCGTGTCCTCGAGCATGACGACGGGCAGCTCGGGGGCCTTCGCGCGGCGGACGAACTGCACCCAGCTCTGCGAACCCTTCTGCGGCCGGGCCTCCTTCAGTGCGGTGCGGAGCGAGAACCCCTCGAGACCGATGGCGATGACGAGCACGACGAGGGGGAGCCACCAGTTCTCGAGCGGGTGCGGGTGGGCGAGCTTCTCGATGCCCTCGTAGAGCGAGAAGACACCGCCGACCGAGAACAGGATGATGGAGACGACGAACGCGTACACGTAGCGTTCACGCCCGTAGCCGAAGGGGTGCTCCTGGTCCGCCGCTCGCCGGGCCCTGCGGCCACCGAGCAGCAGCAGGAGCTGGTTCGCGGAGTCGGCCAGGGAGTGCACGCCCTCGGCCAGCATCGACGCTGATCCGCTGATCGCCGCCGCGATGAACTTCACGATCGCGATGCCGATGTTGGCACCGAGTGCGGCGAAGATCGCCTTCGTGCCTCCGGAAGCGCTCACAGCTGTCCCCTTCTCGTGGTCTGCGACACGATCCTAGGCGGGTCGCGTCGGTAGGGTCGGGAGCATGACGATCGACCTGCCCCGCGCCGCCCTGCTCGGCGTCGGCTCCATGTCCGGCGCGGTCCTCGACGGCCTGCTCGCCGCGGGACTCGACCCGGCCACCGTGACCCTCACCACGAAGTCGGAGGCGTCCGCTGCTGCCCACCGGGAGCGCGGCCTCGACGCCACCGCGAGCGACACCGACCCCGACGCCAACCGGGCGGCCGTCCGCGGTGCGGCCCTCGTCGTGGTCGGTGTGAAGCCGTACATGATCGCGGACCTGCTCGACGAGGTCGCCGACGACCTGGAGCCCGGTGCCGTCCTGGTCAGCGTCGCCGTCGGCACCACCACCGCGAGCATGGAGGCGCAGGTGCCCGCCGGCGTCCGCGTCGTCCGTGCCCTGCCGAACACCCCGATCGGCGTCGGCCAGGGCGTCACCGGCATCAGCGCGGGCACCTCCGCCGACGCCGGGGCCGTCGCGCTGGCGTCGTCGGTGTTCACCGCCTCGGGTGAGGTCATCGAGGTGCCGGAGTCGCAGCTCGACGCGCTGTCCGCCGTGTCCGGTTCCGGCCCCGCCTACGTCTTCCTGCTGGTCGAGCAGTGGCAGCGCGCCGCCGAGGAGCTCGGGTTCACCCACGAGCAGGCGGCGACGATGGTGCAGGGCACCGTCCGAGGCGCGGTCGAGCTGCTCGAGCGGTCGGGCCGCGAGCCCGCCGACCTGCGCCGTGCGGTGACGAGCCCGAAGGGCACGACGGAGCGTGCCGTGGCGGTGCTGCAGGACGCCGACCTGGCTGACACGCTGCTGCGCGCGTCGCGTGCCGCGATCGCGCGTGCCGAGGAGATCGCCGCGTCGTAGACGCAGCCGCAGTGCGGACGGGAGGCCCGTGGCGACACCGCCACGGGCCTCCAGTCCGTCCGGGGGTCGCTACTCGTACGCGGCGAAGCGCTCGAGGTCGGTCTCGGAACCCGAGACGATGATGACGTCGTCCTCACCGATGACGCTGTCCGGCGTCGCCGGTACGAACGGGTTGCCGGGCGGCTTGATGCCGAGCACGGTCAGGCCGAACCGGGTGCGGATCACGGTGGTGGCGAGGTCCTTGCCACGGACGGCGCGCGGCGGGAACATCTTGACCACGGCGAAGTCGTCGTCGAACTCGATGAAGTCGAGCATCCGGCCGGAGACCAGGTGCGCCGTGCGCTCGCCGGCCTCGCGCTCCGGGTAGACGACGTGGTTCGCGCCGATGCGGGACAGGATCGTGCCGTGCGAGCGGCTGATCGCCTTCGCCCAGATCTGCGGGACGCCGAGGTCGACCAGGTTCGCCGTGATGAGCACGCTCGACTCCAGGTCGCTGCCCGTGCCGACGACGGCGATGGCGAAGTCCTGCGCGCCGATCTGCCGGAGCGCGTCGATGTCGGTCGCGTCCGCCTGCACCGCGTGGGTGACCCGGTCGGACCACTTCTGCACCAGTCCGGCGTCGGTGTCGACGACGAGCACCTCGCGGTCCTGGCGTTCGAGCTGCCCGGCGGTGGCGGCCCCGAAGCGACCGAGCCCGATGACGAGGACGGGAGCGTCGTGGCTGATGGCACCGTGCTGGTGCGACGAACGGGTGCGGTCAGCCAACGATCGGCCTCTCCTCGGGACGGCGGAACAGTTGCCGGCTCTGGCTGGCGGCCAGGGCAGCGGCGATGGTCACTGTACCGACCCGGCCGAGGAACATGGTGGCGGCGAGCACGTACTTGCCCGATTCCGGCAGGTCCGCGGACACCCCGGATGACAGGCCGCACGTCGCGAACGCCGAGATCACCTCGAACAGCACCCGGTCGAGCGAGTCGTCGGTGATCTGCAGGAGCACCACGGTCGCGACGGCCACGATCGTGGCGCCCCAGAGCACGACCGCCACCGCGACGCGGAGCACGTCGCTCGGGATCCGGCGACCGAAGGCCTCCATGCTCTGGCGACCGCGGGCCTCGGCGACCGCGGCCAGGAACAGCACCGCGAGGGTCGTCACCTTGATGCCGCCGGCCGTCGAGGCGGATCCACCACCGATGAACATGAGCATGTCGGTCACGAGCAGGCTCGAGCCGTTGAGCTGGTCGAAGTCGACGAGCGAGAAGCCTCCCGAGCGGGTCATCGTCGACAGGAAGAGCGCCTGGAACGCGGTGCGCCCGGCGCCCTCTTCGCCGAAGGTCGTCGGGTTCGACGCCTCGAGCGCGATGTAGACGGCCGCGCCGCCGAGGAGCAGGACCGCGCTCGTCGCCAGGGTGAGCTTGACGTGGATCGGCCAGCGCCGCGGGGTGCGCAGCTGCTTCGTCAGGGCACGGATCACCGGGAACCCGATGGACCCGGCCACGACGCCGACCATCAGGAGTGACAGGAACCAGTAGTCGTGGGCGAACGGGTCGAGGCCGTCGGCGTTCGGGGCGAACCCGGTGTTCGTGAAGGCCATCGCCGCGTAGTAGAAGGAGTCGCCGACCGCGGTCCAGAACGGGATGCCGGCGATGAGCACCGACGGCAGGAGCAGCAGGCCGAGGACGATCTCGATCGACAGCGTGCTCACCGCCACGGTCGCGAGCAGGGTGCCGACCTCGCCGAGCCGGACGGCCTGTCCCTCGGGCACGGCGCCGTGGTGGGTGCGGAGCGGGTTCGAGTCGCCCGCCGCCATGAGCTTCGCGCGCAGGCCGAGCTTCCGGGTGACGAACAGGCCGAGGATCGACGCGAAGGTCAGCACACCGACCGCGCCGATCTGCGTGCCGATGACCACCAGGACCTTGCCGAACACCGACCAGTGCGTCGCCATGTCGACCGTGGACAAGCCGGTGACGCAGACCACCGAGGCCGCGGTGAAGAGGGCGTCCGCGAAGTGGGTGCTGCTGCGGTCCGCCGTGGCCCACGGCGTCATGAAGAGCACCGTGAACAGGAAGATCAGCGCGATGAACACGACGATCGCCAGTCGGGACGGCGACGAGCGCAGCACCGTCGCGATCCGGCTCGCTCGCCGTCGGCCGACACTCACGTGGTGCGGGATCGGCTCGGTTCGGTCGAGCATGCGTATGCCTCCGAGGACATGGGCCGGGACGGTTCGTCATGGTACATCCGTGGTGCCCCGGCTAGCCTTGCCCCATGGCCGACATCTTCTCCGTCGTGGCGGACCCGACCCGGCGCGAGCTGCTCGGCACGCTGTTGTCCGCCTACGGTTCGGACGTCACCGGCGGGGAGCTCAGCGTCGGCCAGCTCGTCGAACGCCTCGGGGTCAGCCAGCCCACGGTGTCGAAGCACCTGCGTGTCCTGCGCGACATCGGTCTCGTCACCAGTCGCGAAGAAGGGCAGCACCGCTACTACCGGCTCGACCCGGAGCCGCTCGTGCGCCTGGAGGACTGGGTCCTGCCGTTCACGGGCGCGGTCGACGCCGACGGCACCCCGGCCACCACGGCGTGGACGCCGGACGGCCAACCGGTGTCGATCCGCCGGAACGGCGCGGCCGGCAAGGCGACCGTCGAGGTGGGCACCGAACTCGGCCGTGTGATGGCCGAGGCGTCGTACCGGGCCACCGCGGCGATCTCCGGGGCACAGCAGGGCTGGGAGCGCGTCGTCGACCGCAGCCGCAAGCGCTTCACCCGCCGGGGCGACGAGGACTGAGTCTGCGCACGTGGCCTGGCGAGGACGCAGCACAGGCCGGGCGCACGCGGCGCGACTGATCCTGGACACCGGGTCGCACGCGCCTCTACAGTTGCCACTGACCACACAGGTCACACCACTCCCGTGCGCAGCGCGCGTGCGAGCCCCGAAGGCGGACCATGACCGGCAGTTTCGACGACGTGCGCTTCCTCACCGTCGCTGAGGTCGCCGAGATGATGCGCGTCTCGAAGATGACCGTGTACCGGATGGTGCACGCCGGGGAGCTCCCCGCCATCCGCTTCGGCCGCTCCTTCCGCGTCCCCGAGTCGGCCGTCGCCGACGTGTTGCGCGGTGGCGTGGCGGACGTCGGCTGAGCACGCGTTCGACATCACAGCGGGCAGCCGGTAGACTCGGGCAGGTTGATTTTCCGCGGTCTCTTCGGCCCGGTGTCCGTACATCAGCATCAGTCCGAGCGAGGTCCACATGGGTTCTGTCATCAAGAAGCGTCGTAAGCGCATGGCGAAGAAGAAGCACCGCAAGCTCCTTCGCAAGACGCGTCACCAGCGCCGCAACAAGAAGTAGACCCTCACAGGTCTGCGCAGGTCGGAGGACCTGCACGAGAAGCCCCGGTTCGCCGGGGCTTTCGCGTTCCCGGACTACGCTGGGACCATGCCCGCAGTGACGTTCCTGACGAAGCCCGGATGCCACCTCTGCGATGACGCCCGACCCGTGGTCGAACGCGTCGTCGCCGACCACCCGGGGGTCACCCTGCAGGAACGCTCGATCCTCGACGACGATGCCCTCCGCGAGGAGTACGCGGAGGACATCCCGGTCGTGCTGATCGACGGGCGCGTCCACAGCAACTGGCACGTCGACGCCGACCGGCTCGCACGTGCGCTCGAGAAGGCCGAGGCCCGCGCATGATCTCCCACGTCGTCTCCTGGTCCCTGCGTGCGGACCTCGACCGCACCGCGTCGATCGCCCGCATCCGCGAACTCCTGACCGGTCTGGTCGGCACCGTCGAGTCGATCCGCTCGCTCGAGGTCGTCGAGAACGTCGCGTACCCGGACAAGAACCACGACGTCGCGGTGGTCGCCACCTTCGACGACCTCGCCGGGCTCGACGCGTACCAGGTGCACCCGGAGCACCAGGCCGCGGCGGCGGCGATCCGCGAACTGGTCACGGCACGGGCCGCCATCGACTGGCAGAGCTGAGCCGGGCCTCCCGTCCGCTCGCTCGTCGATCCGTGAGCAGGAATGGTCGCCTCCCGCATCGGGAGGCGACCATTCCTGCTCATCATGTGCGCGCTGCGTCGCCGCGCGCCGGGACTACGGGGTCAGGCGCGTCGGGCCACGGAACAGGTACGTGACCTCGCGGATCGACGGCTCACCGAGCATGAGCATCAGCACGCGGGCGAGGCCCATGCCGAAGCCGCCGTGCGGCGGGACGCCGTAGCGGAAGAAGTCGAGGTACCAGCCGAGCTCCTCCGGGTCGAGGCCCTTCTCGACGGCCTGCGCCTCGAGCACTTCGACGCGGTGCTCACGCTGGGCGCCCGTGGAGATCTCGGCACCGTTGAAGATGAGGTCGTAGCTGTTCGTGACCGACGGGTCGCCGGGCTTGCGCATGTGGTAGTACGGCCGGATCGAGGCGTCGTACTCGGTGACGAACACGAACTCGGAGCCGTGGTGCTCCTTCGCCCAGGCGGCGACGCGGCGCTCGCCCTCGGGGTCCAGGTCACCGTCGGCGCGGACGACGTCGTAGCCGCTGTCGGCGACGATCTTGCGCGCCTCGGCCAGGGTCACGCGGGGGAACGGCGTCGCGGGGACCTGCAGCTCGAAGCCGAAGACCTCTTCGATGTCCTTGCCGTACTTCTCCTTGACGGCGGTGATGCCGGCGACCAGGACCTCTTCGTGCATCGCCATGACGTCCTCGTGGGACTCGATCCACGAGAACTCGGCGTCGACGCTGGTGAACTCGGTGGCGTGGCGACTCGTGAACGAGGGGTCGGCGCGGAAGGCGTCGGCGATCTCGAACACGGCGCCGAAGCCGGCCGGCTGCGCCATCTGCTTGAAGTTCTGCGGGGACTGCGCCAGGTAGGCGGTCGTCTCGAAGTACTCGAGCTGGAACAGCTCGGCGCGCGACTCGGACGCCGACGCCATCAGCTTCGGCGTGTGGATCTCGATGTAGTCGCGGTCGACCCAGTACGTGCGGAACGCGTGCTCCAGGGTCGTCTGGATGCGGAAGATCAGGTTCTGCTTGCGGTTGCGCAGGTCGAGGAAGCGCCAGTCGAGACGCTTGTCGAGCGACGAGTCGTCGGCGATCGGGGTCTCCGGGATCGCGGCGCTCACCACCTGCAGCGCACCGATCTTGACCTCGAGCCCGCCGAGCTTCACGCGCTCGTCGTGCTTCAGCGTGCCGGTGACGTGCACGAAGGTGCCGTGCGCCAGGCCGGAGATCTCGTTGGTGGTCGCGAGGGCGGACTGTGCGGCGTCGTCGCCGTCCTCGGCCTCGCGCGTCGCCGGGTTCACGAGCTGGACGGCGCCGGTCTCGTCGCGCAGCACGACGAACTGCACCTTCTTCTGGTCTCGGACGGTCTCGACCCATCCGGCCACGGAGACGGGACCGTCGGGGAGGGCTGCCAGGTCGGCGATGCGGGTGCGTTCGATCACGGTGGTCGAGTCTAACCGCCTGCGTCCGGGGGCGTGGGCGGCAGGGTTCCTCCCTCCACAGGGCCGCCTGCGTCCGGTGTTCTCCACCGAATGCCGGGAGGCCCGTGGCGGCGCGCGTGGACTCCGTAGCGTTCCCGACGTGGCCGGGTCGCGGGACGAGAGGGGGACCGGGTGGGGACGGGGACAGGGGAACTCGCGACCTGGCCGCCTGCGGCGGTCGCGACGGTGGTCGCGTCGTTGTTGGCGCTCGGCGGCACCACGACGGCGACGATCTGGTCGTTCATGCGGTGGCGGTGAGAGCAGCGCGCGATCGAGCGAGCGTACGTGTGGCAACAGGTCGTCTGGGCAGCCGAGATGGTCTCGTCTGACGACGTCGGCAAGGCCGAGATCGGTCGGATGGTGGCCGGCGCGATGTACGACATGCAGATTCATGGACGGGTCGATGATCCGGGTGTGAGTGTCCTGGTACGAACACTCGGACAAGAGGAGCGCGATGCAACGGATGTTCATGCACATGACGGGTGAAGAACGTCAACGTGCTCAGGCCCGGCTCAACCAGGTGATCCTCGACGCGTACCCGAAACGGAAGGCGCGGAAGATGATCGCCATGTTCGAGCGGGTGGAAGCCCGTCTGGAGTACACCCCGGAAGCAGCCGCCGAGGCCGAACGGCGATGGCTTGCGCGGTACGAGCGTTCAGGGGAGCGAAGCGCGGAGTGACCCGAGCGTGCCGATGAACTCCTCGGCCATGCCGGCCCGCTCGACGAGCTTGGCGTGACGGGCTCGGGCGTCCTCGAGGTACGCGTCGAGGCGGGCCGCCAGCGCCGGTTCGTCCTCGGGGTCCTTCGTCGCGAGGGCGTCGACCACGCGGAGCAGCTCGGCCATCTCGTCGAGCGTGAACCCGAGCGGCTTCATCCGGCGGATCACGAGCAACCGTTCGAGGTCCTGCGCCGTGTAGACCCGGAACCCGCCGGTGGTGCGGCCGCTCGGTACGAGCAGCCCGACCTCGTCGTAGTGCCGGATGGTGCGCAGGGACATGCCGGCGCGGTCGGCGAGTTCGCCGATGTGCATCGTGTCGGGGACGTCGCTGGTGTTCACGGCGTACGACTCTACCCTCACGTGAGGGTAGAGTTCCGATCGATGTCCGTGATCACACACGCGCCGACGGCCCCGAGCGTCCTCGCCGCCCTCCGCTCGCCCCGCATGCTCACCCGAGAGGTACTGGCCGGCATCGTCACCGCGCTGGCCCTCATCCCCGAGGCGATCTCGTTCTCCGTCGTCGCCGGCGTCGATCCGGCGGTCGGTCTGTTCTCGAGCGTCGTCATCGCGATCGTGATCTCGATCGTCGGTGGTCGCCCGGCGATGATCTCGGCCGCAGCCGGCTCGGTGGCCCTCGTCATCGCCCCGCTCGTCCGGGAGCACGGGATCGAGTACCTGGTGCCCGCGATCGTGCTGGGTGGCGTGTTCCAGCTCGTGCTCGGGTTCCTCGGGGTGGCACGGCTGATGCGCTTCATCCCGCGCAGCGTCAACGTCGCGTTCGTGAACGCCCTGGCCATCCTCATCTTCACCGCCCAGCTGCCGAACCTGCTCGGCGACGACGTCCCGTTCGTCGTCTGGCCGCTGACCGTTCTCGGCATCGCGATCATCGTCGGCTTCCCGTTCCTGACGAAGGCGATCCCCGCACCGCTCATCGCGGTCGTCGTCGTCACCGGCCTCACGATGGTGTTCAGCATCGCCGTGCCGACGGTCGGCGACGAGGGCGCCCTGCCGACGGCGCTCCCGGGCTTCGGCGGCATCACGACGCCGTTCACCTTCGAGACGCTGCAGATCATCGCCCCGTACGCGTTCGGCGTCGCGATCGTCGGCCTGATCGAGACTTTGCTCACCGCGCAGCTCGTCGACTCCATCACGGAGACGGGCTCGAGCAAGTGGCGCGAGTCGTGGGGTCAGGGCGTCGCGAACATCGCGTCCGCCTTCTTCGGTGGGACCGGCGGCTGCGCGATGATCGGCCAGACGGTGATCAACGTGAAGACCGCGGGTGCCCGGACCCGCGTCTCGACCTTCGCGGCCGGGGTCTCGGCGCTGGTCCTGACGATCGTGCTCCACGACCTCGTGGCCCAGATCCCGATGGCGGCACTGACGGCGGTCATGCTCATGGTCTGCGTCGCGACCTTCGACTGGCACAGCATCCGACCGCGCACCCTCCGACGCATGCCGCTCGGCGAGACCGCGGTCATGCTCGTCACCGTCGTCGTGGTCGTCGTGACCGAGAACCTCGCCACCGGGGTGCTCGTCGGCGTCGTCGTGGCGGCCCTGGTCTTCGCCCGACGGGTGGCGCACGTGGTGACCGTGGTCCGCGAGCCGGTCGACGACCGCACCGTGCGGTACCGGGTCCGCGGGGCGCTGTTCTTCGCCTCGTCGAACGACCTCGTCACACGGTTCTCCTACGCCGAGGACCCCGAGCACGTGATCATCGACCTGGCCGACGCGCACGTGTTCGACGCGTCCACGGTCGCAGCGCTCGACGGGGTCGAACAACGGTTCGCGAAGCACGGGTCGACCGTCGAGGTGGTGAACCTCGACACGGGGTCGATCGCGCTGCACGGACGGCTCTCCGGCGAGCTCGGCGGCTGAGCGCTTCCGCATCCGGTGAATCCCCTGAGGGGGCGGTGGGAACCACGGGGCGACCTACACTGGAACCCATGCCCGCGACCCGTCTCCACCTCGTCCGGCACGGAGAGGTGCACAACCCGGGCCGCGTCCTCTACGGCCGGCTCCCGGGCTTCGGGCTGAGCGAACTCGGCACCCGGATGGCCCAGGCCTCCGCCACGGCATGGAAGGACGCCGGCGTCGACGTGCGTCGGATCGTCGCGTCCCCGCTGCAGCGCACGCAGGAGTCCGCCGCACCCTGGTCGGCCGCCTACGGGCTCGACGTGACGCTCGACGAGCGCCTGATCGAACCGACGAACCGCTACGAGGGGCAGCCCCCCGGGTTCACGAAGCGCTCACTCGGCCGCCCGGCGGAGTGGCCGTGGATCGCGAACCCGCTGCGTCCCAGCTGGGGCGAGGCGTACGAGTCGATCGCCAACCGCATGCTCGCGGCCATGGCCACGGCGTGGGAGAGCGTGGACGAGGGCGACGTCGTCCTGGTCAGCCACCAGCTGCCGATCTGGATGGTCCACCGGAAGCTCGCGGGGGAGCCCCTGTGGCACGACCCGCGCAAGCGCCGCTGCGACCTGTCGAGCATCACCACCGTCGAACGTGTGCCCGCCACGTCGACCGGTCGGTTCACCGAGGTCGGGTACGCGGACCCCGCGCAGGAACTGCGCGCGACCGCCGTCGACGAAGGAGCAGTGTGAACAGCACGAGCAGTGCGCGCGTCATCAGCAAGCGGTTCGCGGTCCTCGCAGCCACGGCCGTGGCCGCCGTCCTCGTCCTGTCCGGCTGCTCGTCGGACAGCGGCGGCATCGCGAAGCAGTACGGCAACGGCACGACCCAGAACTACATCTCCGGTGACGGCGCCGTGACCGAGGTCTCCGCGAAGGACCGCACCGACCCGGTCACCTTCCGGGCCGAGGACTCGAACGGTGACACCGTCTCGTCGAAGGACCTCCGTGGCAAGGTCGTCGTCCTGAACTTCTGGTACGCCAGCTGCCCGCCGTGCCGTGCCGAGGCGAAGTACCTCAACCAGGTCCACGACGACTACGCCGACGCCGACGACGTCGCCTTCATCGGTGTCAACGTGCGTGACGAAGCAGCGACCGCGGCCGCCTTCGAGCGCACCTTCGACGTGCAGTACCCGACCGTCCTCGACCAGCGCACGGGCACGATGCAGCTGGCGATGTCCGGGCAGATCGCACCGAACGCGGTGCCCGCCACGATCGTCCTCGACACCAAGGGGCGCGTCGCTGCCCGGGTCCTCGGCGCGATCGACGGCACGAGCATCCTGAAGACCCTGGTCAGCGACGAGCTCGACGCCGGCAAGGCCTCCTGACCCGTGACCTCCAACCCCTTCGCCGACGCGATCCTGAGCGGCCAGATGGCCGTGGCGCTGCCCGTGGCGGCGCTCGCCGGGCTCGTGTCGTTCCTGTCCCCGTGCGTGCTGCCGCTCGTTCCGGGGTACCTCGGGTACGTCGGCGGTGTCGCCGAGGGCGGGCAGCGTCGGGGCCGTGTGGTGCTCGGCGTGCTGCTGTTCATCGCCGGGTTCACCGCGGTGTTCGTGGCGTACACCACCGTGTTCGGGGCGCTCGGCTTCTGGCTCGTCCGCTGGCGCGACCTCATCACGCAGGTCCTCGGGGTCGTCGTGATCGCGATGGGCCTGGTGTTCGTCGGTCGGTTCACGTTCCTGCAGCGCACCATCAAGCCCGGTTGGACCCCGGCCACCGGGCTCCTCGGCGCCCCCCTGCTCGGCATCGTGTTCGGCCTCGGCTGGACCCCGTGCCTCGGCCCGACCCTGGCGGCCATCAACCTGCTCAGTGTCCAGTCGGGCAGCGCCTGGCAGGGCATGTGGCTCGGGGTGGCGTACTGCCTCGGGCTCGGCATCCCGTTCGTCCTCGTCGCCCTCGGCGCCGGCTGGGCCACGGGGGCCATCGCGGCGGTGAAGCGTCACATGCGCACCGTCAACATCATCGGAGGAGCGATCCTGATCGTCATCGGTCTGCTCATGGTCACCGGTATCTGGTCGGCCGTCATGTCGAGCGTCGGGGCGGTGATCCAGAGCTTTGTCCCCGCGGTCTGACCTCAACGAGCACATCCCGACGGGCGCAGGCGACGGGGCCGACAGCGCCTCCGACCCGCAGCGACCGTCCGACCACGTCGACGGCTCCGGCCCCACCGACGGCGGCGTCAACCAGCCGAGGCTGGGTTTCGTCGGGTACCTCCGGTTCTTCTGGCGGCAGCTGACGAGCATGCGCACGGCGCTGTTCCTGCTCATGCTGCTCGCCCTCGCGGCGATCCCGGGCTCGCTCGTCCCGCAGCGCACCGCCGACCCGAACGGCGTCGTGCAGTACAAGGCGGACCACCCGCAGCTCTACCCGGTCCTCGACAAGCTCCAGGTCTTCGACACCTACACCTCGGTGTGGTTCTCCGCGATCTACCTGCTGCTCTTCATCTCGCTCATCGGCTGCATCGTGCCCCGCACGAAGCACCACTGGCAGGCACTGCGGACACGTCCGCCGAGGACCCCGGCGCGCCTGGCGCGACTGGCGGGCTTCCGCACCGTGACGGTGCAGCCGGACGCGATGATCGACGGGACGACCGGGATCGACGCGACCACGGGCCTCCCGTCCGCCGAGCACGCGGTGACGCGCGCGATGGCGATCCTGAAGCGGTCCGGGTACCGCGTCGAGCGGTTCGGCGACTCGGTGAGCGCGGAGCGCGGCTACCTGCGCGAGACCGGCAACCTGGTGTTCCACGCCGCCCTCGTCGGCGTGCTCCTGGCGGTCGGCGTCGGCGGCGGTTTCGGCTTCACCGGACAGCGCCTGCTGGTCGAGGGTCAGACGTTCTCGAACGTGCTCGGCTCGTACGACTCGTTCAACCCCGGCCGCTGGTTCCAGCAGACCGACCTGAAGGGCTACAACCTCCGGCTCGACAAGTTCGTGACGAAGTACGAGGAGCGCAACCTCGACGCCCTCGGCCAGGCGCTCGACTACTCGGCCACCGTCACGAGCACCGAGAAGGGCGGCGAGCCGAAGACGAGCCGCCTCGGTGTGAACGAACCGCTGCACGTCGGGGGTACGAACGTCTACCTGCTCGGCAACGGCTACGCGATGCAGGTCACGGTGCGCGACGGCGACGGCGACGTGGCGTTCAAGGACGTCGTGCCGTTCCTGCCGGAGGACGCGAACTACACCTCCACCGGCGTCATCAAGGTGCCGGACGCGAAGCCGGACCAGCTCGGCATGGTCGGGTTCTTCTACCCCACCGCGTCGAAGCTCGCGAGCGGCGCGTACTCGAGTGCCTACCCGGACACCCAGAACCCGCTGTTGACGCTGCAGGTCTACACGGGCGACCTCGGGCTCGACAGCGGTGTGCCGCAGAGCGTGTACACGCTCAGCACCAAGGGTCTCGACCAGATCGCCGGACGGCAGTCGGACACCGCGAGCATCGCGCTCGAGCCCGGCCAGACGAAGAAGCTGCCTGAGGGCGCCGGGTCGATCACCTTCGACGGCGTCAAGCGGTACGTCTCCCTCGACGTCCACCACGACCCCTCGCAGCTCTGGGTGGGCGGGTTCGCCCTGCTCTCCACCCTCGGTCTGCTCACCTCGCTGTTCGTCCCGCGCCGCCGCGTCTGGGTGAAGGTCGTCCCGCGTCGCGACGCGCAGGACGGCGAGTACGACCTCGAGTACGCCGGACTCGCGCGCGGCGAGGACCCGAACCTCGAACGGGCCGTCGCGGACATCGCACAGCGCCACACGTCGGACCTCGGAGTTAGGATGCCCCAGTGAACGACATGACCACGAACCTCGCGACCTACTCGGTCGTGCTCACGTACTCCGCGATGGCGGTGTACGTGGTCGCGTTCATCTCGTTCGCCCTCGACATGGCCAAACGCTCCGGCGAGGTCACGGCCGCCGCGAAGGACGCGGGCGCCGACGACAGCTCGGCCGACGCGGCCAGCGCCGCGTCGGCACGCGGAGCGAAGACGGTCGCGACCGTCCGCGGCGGCACCGTCGTGCTCGAGCGGGTCGCCGCACCGCCGTCGGGTGGCTCGGCCGGCCGCGGCACGAAGTTCGAGCGCGTCGGCATGGCGATGACGATCCTCGCGCTCGTCCTGCACGTGGCCTCGGTCGTCCTGCGCGGCATCGCGGCCGACCGTGTGCCGTGGGGCAACATGTTCGAGTTCTCGCTGACCGGCACGGCGCTGATCACCCTGATCTTCCTGCTCGTGCAGTTCTGGCAGAACCTGAAGTTCCTCGGTGTCTTCATCACCGGCCTGACGATCATCCTGCTCGGCATCGCGACGGTGAACTACTGGGTCCCCGTCGTCCCGCTGCAGCCGGCCCTGCAGTCGTACTGGCTCGTCATCCACGTCTTCGTGGCGATCGCCGGCACCGGGTTCTTCGCGCTCGGCGCGGGGCTCGCGGTGGCACAGCTCGTGCAGACGTACCGCCAGGGCCGCACGGCCTCCGGCAAGCTCCGCTTCATGGCGACGCTGCCCGACGCCGACCGGCTCGAGGTCCTGACCTACCGCGTCCTGCTCGTCGGTTTCGTCCTCTGGACCTTCACCCTCATCGCCGGTGCGATCTGGGCCGAACGCGCCTGGGGTCGGTACTGGGGCTGGGACACGAAAGAGGTCTGGACCTTCATCATCTGGGTCGTCTACGCGGGCTACATCCACGCCCGTGCGACCCGCGGATGGCGCGGTGCGCGGTCGTCCTGGCTGGCCCTCATCGGCTTCGCCGCGGTGATGTTCAACTTCTCGGTCGTGAACGTCTTCTTCAAGGGCCTGCACAGCTACTCGGGTCTGTGAGCACCACGGGTCGCTGACGCGGCCCTGGTCGCGATCACGACCGGACGGGAGGCACGGTGCCAGCTGGCACCGTGCCTCCCGTCCGTCGCGCGGCCGCGTGCAAGGCCAGGAAGACGCCGTCGTGTTGGTGGGACGCCGCGTTGTCGACGACACGCCGCTGATCTCGGCGGCGTCTCGATGACTCGGCGGCGTCTTGCGGAGACGCCGGCGTCTTGCGGAGACGACGGCGTCTTGCGGAGACGACGGCGTCTCGTGAGGACGCGGCGCCTGCGCTACCCGGCGGCGGCGAGCAGGGCGTGCACGCGCGCCACCCGCTCACGCCACCACGCCGTGCGCTCCGGCGACGCGGCGTGCCGGTCCACCAGCTCCCGCGCGACGTCGACCCGGCGCACCGGCACCCGACCGCCGACCGGCAGCAGCGGAGCGGCCGTGACGTCCCCGGCGAACATCGCAGCAGTCCCGAGCCCTGCGGCGTACCCGGGGGTCATCGCCGCGGCGGCCAGGAACGCGCCCATCCCGAGCCCGACCGAGGTGTCGAGCGCGCTGGAGACGACACACGGCAACCCGGCGTCGGCGATGACGCCACGGGCCGCGGTGATCCCGCCGAGCGGCTGGGCCTTCACGACCAGGACGTCGGCGGCACCGGCCCGTGCGACGGCGAGGGGGTCGCTCGCCTTCCGGACGCTCTCGTCCGCGGCGACCCGGACCCCGAGGCCGCTGACGCGCGACCGGAGCTCGGCGAGTTCGGGCACCGTCGCACAGGGCTGCTCGGCGTACTGCAGGTCGAACGGTGCGAGCCGCTCCAGTGCCGCGGCGGCCTGCTCGACGCTCCACAGCCCGTTCGCGTCCACCCGGACCGCGGCCTCGGGCCCCATCACCCGGCGGACTGCGGCGACACGGGCGACGTCGTCGTCGACGGTCGTGCCGGGCTCCGCGACCTTGACCTTGGCGGTGGTGCAGCCGGGGTACCGAGCGAGCAGGTCGGCGACGTCGTCGGCGGCGATCGCCGGGACGGTGGCGTTGACCGGCACGGAGTCGGCGGCCGGTTCGTGGTCCGTCCACCCGAAGTCGACGGTGGCCCGCAGCCAGGCGGCGGCCTCGGCGTCGTCGTACTCGACGAACGGCGAGAACTCGGTCCAGCCTGCGGGGCCGCGCAGCACGACCGCCTCGCGCGTGGTGATGCCGCGGAACCGCACCCGCATCGGCAGGGCCACCACGTGGGCGTCGGCGAGGAGTTCGGCGAGGTCGGGGAGCACGTCCGCCATCCTCCCACCGCACCCAGGGGGCCTGCCGGTTCCTCGGAGGGGACCGCCAGGGCGGGGCACTAGCATGCATCGGTCGGCCTCGGTCGGCGAGGGGAACGACCCGGAACGATGGAGGCTCGGTGGCGGTGGATCCGCGGCAGCGCGCAGCACAGCAGCGCGCATCGCAGCGCCCGTCCGACCCGTCGAGCGCCGCAGCCCGACCGGTGGCCGGAGCTCGTCCGGCGGCCGGAGCCCGACCGGCAGCGGCAACCGCAGGCCGTCCGGCAGCGGGCGCTCGACCCGCGGCAGCCCCCGGGCGCGATCCCGACGACTTCGCCCGCCTCATGCAGCGCAACACCGTCGACGTGCGGCAGACGGCTGCCACGAAGCGCCGCAACCCCGTCGTCGGCAAGATCGCACTCGGCCTCGCCGTCGTCTCCGCCGCGGTCGACGCCAGTGCCTTCGCCGTCTTCATGGGCGGTGACACGAACTTCGCCTTCGGGATCTGCTTCGTCGTCGTGTTCCTGACGCTCATCGCCGCCGTGCTCGGGTTCGTCGCCGCCGTCGGCTCGTTCGGACGCTGGTACGGCGCCGTCGGGGTCGTCCTGGCGTTCTTCGCGAACCCCGTGATCCTCATCGTGATCATGGTGTTCGTCGCGCCGGAGATCCTGACCGACATGGGCGCCTGACCCGCCAGACGCCCGGCGGTACGTTGGGAGCATGGCTGCTCCCGTCTCCGACCTGTTCGACCCCGACGTCTGGACCACCGCTCCGATCGCGGAGCAGTTCACCGACATCACGTACCACAAGCACGTCTCCAAGGGCATCGTCCGGGTCGCCTTCGACCGTCCCGAGGTCCGCAACGCCTTCCGCCCGCGCACGGTCGACGAGCTCTACCGCGCTCTCGACGACGCCCGGCAGGACCCCCGTGTCGGCGTCGTGCTGCTCACCGGCAACGGCCCGAGCCCGAAGGACGGCGGGTGGGCGTTCTGCTCCGGCGGCGACCAGCGCATCCGCGGGCGGAGCGGCTACCAGTACGTCGGCGACGAGGGCGCACCGCCGGAGGGCGTCGACCCCGCGGCCGCGCAGGCGTCGATGGGGCGGCTGCACATCCTCGAGGTCCAGCGCCTGATCCGGATGATGCCCAAGGTCGTCATCGCGGTCGTCCCCGGCTGGGCTGCGGGCGGTGGGCACTCCCTCCACGCGATCTGCGACCTCACCATCGCGAGCGCCGAGCACGGGAAGTTCAAGCAGACCGATGCCGACGTCGGCTCGTTCGACGGCGGCTACGGCAGCGCCTACTACGCCAAGCAGATCGGGCAGAAGTTCGCCCGCGAGGTCTTCTTCCTCGCCCAGGAGTACTCCGCCCAGCGCGCGTACGAGATGGGTGCGGTGAACGCCGTGGTCCCGCACGCCGACCTGGAGCGTGAGGCGATCCGCTGGGGCGAGATCGTGCTCGGCAAGTCCCCGACGGCGATCCGGATGCTCAAGTACGCGTTCAACGCCGTGGACGACGGCATGGTCGGCCAGCAGGTGTTCGCGGGCGAGGCGACGCGGCTGGCCTACGGCACCGACGAGGCGGTCGAGGGTCGCGACTCGTTCCTCGAGAAGCGCGCTCCCGAGTGGACCGCGTTCCCCTGGCACTACTGATGCCCCGTCCGCTGGTCGCGACCGGCACGTCGGACCCGACGGCCGTGCTGCGCGCTCTGGAGGCAGCACTCGCCGGCGGCCCCGCACTGCTCCCCGTCGCCGAGGGGGCTCCGGCACTGCCGACGCCACCGCCGGCGGAGGTCCGTCAGGCGGTCGCCCTGGTGGTCGAGACGAGCGGGTCCACCGGCACCGGCAAGCGCGTGGCGCTCTCGTCCGAGGCGCTCCTCGCCGGTGCCGCCGCGGCGGACGCGGCACTCGGTGGGCCCGGGCGCTGGGTGCTCGCACTGCCGACGCACTACATCGCCGGCATCAACGTCCTGACCCGCTCGATCACCGCGGGCACCGAACCCGTCGTCGTGCCACCCGGGCACTTCGCGGCCGCCGCGTTCTCCGAGGCGGCCGAACGGCTCGTAGCCGGTCCGGCTGCGCCGCGTCGCTACACCTCGCTGGTGCCGGTGCAGCTCGCCCGTGTCCTCGACGACCCGGACGCCACGCGTGCGCTCGCCCGGTTCGACGCGGTCCTGGTCGGCGGGCAGGCCACCCCGGCGCCGCTCCGGCAGCGGGCGCTCGACGCCGGGGTCCGGATCGTGACGACGTACGGTGCGAGCGAGACGAGCGGTGGATGCGTGTACGACGGCGTCCCGTTCGGCACGGTGCGCACCGCGCTGGTCGACGGCGAGCTGCACCTGGCCGGGCCGATGCTCGCCGAGGGGTACCTCGACGACGACGCCCGCACGGCGTCGGCCTTCGTCGAACGGGACGGGCTGCGCTGGTACCGGACCGGGGACACCGCGACCCTGTCCGACGGGGTGGTCCGCGTGCTCGGACGCCTCGACGACGTGGTGATCTCCGGCGGCGAGAAGGTCCAACTCGGTGCGGTCGAACGGCTCGTCCGCGGACTCCCCGGGCAGGAGAGCGCCGTCGTCGTGCGGCGCTCGGCGGGGGAGTGGGGCGAGGTCCCGGTCGTCGTCACCGAGCAGCCGCTCGACCTCGACACCGTGCGTACCCACGTCGGAGCCACCCTGGGGCGTGCCGCCCGCCCGGCCGACGTGGTCCTGGTGGACCGGATCCCGATGCTGCCGTCGGGCAAACCCGACCGTCGGGCCGTGCAGGCGCTCGTCGACCCGGTCCGCTCGTAGGACCGCGAGCGGCCGGGCGTTCGCATCGGCAATAAGATCGGTGCTCGTGGCACGAACGAAGAACTCGACGCAGAAGCAGGGCCGGTCCGGCAACCCGGCGAAGGCCGCTGCCCCCGCCCGCACCAAGCGGAAGGCGACCGCGCGCGACTGGATCGGCGGCGCACGCCTGCGCACCCTGACCCTCGGTGTCGTCCCGGTCGTGCTCGGCACCGCCGTCGCGTTCGTCGACAGCGGGGAGTCCGGCGACTTCGGCGACTACCTGGCGAAGGACGGCCACCTCGCGGTCGCGCTGCTCGCCCTGGCCGTGGCGCTGTTCCTGCAGATCGGCGTGAACTACAGCAACGACTACTCCGACGGCGTCCGCGGCACCGACGAGTACCGCGTCGGCCCGGCACGACTCACCGGAGCCGGCCTGGCCAAGCCCCGGACCGTGCTCACCGTCGCCCTGACGTTCTTCGGCCTGGCCGCGGTCGCCGGCCTGGTCATCGTGCTGCTCACCCAGCTGTGGTGGCTGCTGCTCGTGGGCGCTGCCGCCATCGTCGCCGCCTGGTTCTACACCGGCGGCAAGAAGCCGTACGGGTACAACGCCCTCGGCGAGGTCTTCGTCTTCGTCTTCTTCGGATTGGTCGCCGTGCTCGGCACCCAGTTCGTGCAGATCCGCGAGGTCACGGTCAGCGGCTGGGCAGCCGCGGTGGCCGCCGGGTTCTTCGCCTGCGCGGTCCTGATGGTCAACAACATCCGCGACATCGACGAGGACCAGCTGGCGGGCAAGCGCACGCTCGCCGTGGTCGTCGGTCGTCCGGTGGCCCGCGTCCTCTACGGCCTGTTCCTGATGCTGCCGTACGTCGTGCTGCTCTGGTTCGTGCTGCTGTACTTCCGCACGGGCTTCACGTACTTCTCGCTGCTGCTGGCCCTGCCGGCACTGGCGATCGGGGTGTCGTCACGGAAGCCCCGCGAGCTCATCACGGCCCTGCAGCTGTCGTCGTTCGCCTCGCTCGCCTTCGGCGTGGTGCTCGGGATCACCCTGGCCGTCCAGCCGTAGCCGTTCCTGCTGCTCGACCGGACGGCCCCGCGTCCGGGGTCAGTCGGCGTCGGTGTCCCGGCGCGCTCCGTGCCGGTCGGCGTCAGACACCGGTCGGTCGGTCGGGGTGGCCGCGGCGTCGGAGTCGGCGGCGTCGACGAAGTCGTCCTCGAAGTCCGAGTCGGCGTCGCGCTCCGGGGTGCCGCGGCGGTTCGCCAGGCTCAGGGCCACCTGCGTGCGCAGTCCGGACAGGGCGATGTACGAGATGAGCAGGCCCACCAGGGCGGCCACGATCGTCGCCCAGTACCACGGCATCGGCGTCAGGAGCAGGAGGAGCACGAGCGCCACCACGAAGATGCCGAGCCGAGCCAGGGTGTACAGGAGCCACGCTTTCACACGGTGAGTCTACGGAGCGCCGACCGGCAGGGGCATCACAGGGTCGCGACCTAGACTTCACCGCATGGTCCGCTTGTGGTTGATCGTCGCCGTGGCCGCCGTCGCCTTCACGGTGTACGCGGCCATCGACTGCGGCACGATGCCCCGTCAACGCGTCCGTTCCCTGCGTCGCGGCGTGTGGCTCCTGCTCGTCATCATCCTGCCCGTCGTCGGCGGCGTCCTCTGGTTCCTGCTCGGTCGCACCCCGGCGGCCGACCCCGGTGCCTCGGCCCGGTACCGTGGACCCGAAGACGACCCGGACTTCCTCGGCACCACGCCGGAGCCGGGCGCCACCCTCACGGACAAGGACCAGGACGACGCGACCCTCCGAGACCTCGAAGACCAGTTCCACGAGCGCGACGACGACGGCCGCACCGATCGCTGACGGCCCCGTCGGTTCGGGCAGCCCGGCGACGGACACCGCGCTCGCCCTCCTGCAGGAACTCGTGCGTGCCGGCGTCACCGACGTCGTGGTGAGCCCCGGTTCGCGTTCCCAGGCGCTCGCACTCGCGGCGGTCGCCCTGGAACGCGCCGGTGGGCTGACCGTGCACGTGCGGTTGGACGAACGGACCGCAGGGTTCTTCGCACTCGGGCTCGCGGTCGAGACGCACCGACCCGCAGCGGTGGTGACGACGTCGGGCACCGCGGTGGCGAACCTGCACCCCGCCGTGCTCGAGGCGCACCACTCCGGCGTGCCGATGATCGTGCTGAGCGCCGACCGCCCCGACGAACTGCGCGGCATCGGCAGCAACCAGACCACCGTCCAGCCGGGGATCTTCGGCCAGGCCGTCACCTTCGTCCGCGACGTCGAGGCCCCGTCGGCGCACGGCGTCGACGCCTCGGTCCGCGACACCCTGCGCACCCTCGCCCGACAGGCCGTCGCCGCCGCAGCGGGGCACACCGGGCAGCCCGGTCCCGCGCAGCTCAACGTCGCGTTCCGTGAGCCGCTGTCCGCCGGGCTCGCCCCGGAGCACGTCACTCCCGTCCCGGACGACGAGGTCGACCTGGCGTTCGCCACCCGCCGGGAGCACACCGGTCTGCCGGTCGCCGAACTCACCCCGGACGACGAACCGGGCACCGTCGTCATCGCCGGGCACGACGCCGGCGAGGACGCCGAGCGGATCGCCTGGGAACTCGGGGCGCCGCTCCTCGCCGAGGTCTCGAGCGGCGCGCGCTTCGGCCGCAACCTGGTCGTGGCCTACCGCGAACTGCTGCGCGACCCGGACCACGGCGGCGCGGTCCGCCGGGCCGTCGTGCTCGGCCACCCGACCCTCAGCAGGGAGATCCCCGCGCTCCTGCAGCGCGACGGGGTCGAGACGATCGTGGTCCGCGGACCGGCGGCCGACCCGTTCGACCCGGCCCGCGCCTCCCGACCGGACGCCGCCACCACCTTCGTGTCCGACGTCCGCGTGACGGGCCGCACCCGGCCGGAGCACCGCGCGTGGGTCGGCCGCTGGGTCGGCTCCAGCCGGCGGATCCTGGGGGACGGCGACGCCGGTCCGGACCTCGACGCCAAGCGCTCCGCCGACCGCGCCGAGCGGAACAAGTTCCTGCGTGACGAGGTCGCGCTCCGTCGCCGACCCGTCGACCGGGCCATGCTCGCCGACGCCGTCTGGGGGGTGACCTGGCCGCACGACCGGCTCGTCCTCGGGGCGTCGCAGCTCATCCGTGAAGCCGACGCCCGGGTGCTCGGCAAGAAGATCCGGGTGCACGCGAACCGTGGGCTCGCCGGCATCGACGGCACCGTCTCGACCGCACTCGGCATCGCCGCGGCGCTCGAGCAGTCCTCCGCCTCGGTGGGCACCACACGCGTGCTCCTCGGCGACCTGACGCTGCTGCACGATCTCGGAGCGTTCGTCACCGGCACCGAGGAACGCACCCACCGGGTGCAGGTCGTCGTCGGCAACGACCACGGCGGCGCGATCTTCCGCGGGCTCGAGGTGGCGAAGACCACGCCGGAAGCCGACATGCGGCGGATGATGTCGACCCCGCAGCACGTCGACGTCGAGCGGGTCGTCACGGGCCTCGGGTGGGAGTACCGCCGGGCGGCGACGTGGGGTGACCTCGAGCGGGTGCTCACCGACCCCGCCGAGCGGGTCGTGATCGAGGTCCCGCTGGCGGACTGACCGGCGAGCGGCGAGCGGCGACCGGCGAACGCGCGGCTGCGCGGCTGCGCGACTGCGCGACTGCGCGACTGCGCGGACCGCCGTCGCGGCGGCTGCCTCAGGCCAGCGCGTCGGTGATCGGCCGGAACTTCAGGGCAGTCTCGGCGACCTCGCGCGCCGGCTCCGAACCGGCGACGATCCCGGCCCCCGCCCAGGCCCGGACGGTGCCGTCGTCGTCGATCCGGGCGCTGCGGAGCGCGAGCATCCACTCGCCGTCACCCGTCGCGCTCATCCAGCCGACCGGCCCGGCGTAGCGGCCGCGGTCGACGCCCTCGAGCTCGGCGACCAACCGCACGGCCACGTCCGTCGGGGTGCCGGCGACCGCGGCCGTCGGGTGCAGGGCGTCGGCGACGTCCAGGGACGTGGTGTCGGGCGGCAGCGTGGCCTGCACGTCGGTCGCCAGGTGCCACAGGTTCGGTAGCTGCAGCCGGAACGGTTCGGCGTCGGCGCGCAGGTCCGTCGCGAGCGGGGCGAGGGCCGCGAGCAGGCTGTCGATCGCGAAGGTGTGCTCCTCGACGTCCTTGCCACTGCTGGCCAGGGCCTCGGCGGCGGCCCGGTCGGACACCTCGTCGGCACCCCGGGCGGCGCTGCCGGCGAGCACCCGTGCGGTCAACCGCGTGCCGTCGGTGCGGGCGAGGGTCTCGGGGGTGGCGCCGATCAGGCCGTCCACCGCGAAGGTCACGCACTGCGGGTAGGCGGCCGCGAGGTCGAGCAGGACCGCCCGTCGATCGGCTCCCGGCGGCAGCGTGCCGACGAGGTCCCGGGCGAGCACGACCTTGCGGGCGCTCCCGTCCACGATGCGGCGGACGGCCTCGGACACGTTGGCGGCGTAGGTGTCCTCGTCGATGTGCCCGGGACGCAGCGCCACGGAGACGTGCGGCCCGACGTGGGGGACCGGGACCGAGGTCCGGGTGAAGGCCAGGGGCTCCGCGCCGAGCGTCGTGTCGATCGCGGTCAGCCAGGCCTTGCCGCGCCGCCGACCGAGGACCACCCGGGGCACGATGAGCACGCTCTCGTCGGCGGAGTCGTCGGCGAAGGCGAACGACCCGAACGCGACGAGCCCCGAACCGCGCAGCTGCACCGGGTCGTCGACGACGGCGGTCTCGACGACGCTGCGCCAGAGGGCCGCGGCGTCACGCATCCGGTCCGGGCCGGTGAACGTGAACCGGAGCGCCTCACCGATGCCGACGATGCCGTCGCCGTTGCGGACGAAGGCGAGGGGACGGTCGCGGAGCGTGTGGCGGAGGACGGCGCCCGGGTCGTCGAGGATCCGGGTCGAGACCGTCAGCGGGGGCGCCGCCGTGGTGGTTCGGGTCACGGCTCCGATGCTACGCGCCGATCCCGCACCGCCCGGGTGGCTGCGAGTCCGGTGAACCCTCGGTCGGGACCTCTAGGATTGACGCTGTGAGCAGAGCGGACCTGAACAAGCGCCCGGACGAGGTGGCGGCGATGTTCGACGACGTCGCGGCCAAGTACGACCTCACGAACGACATCCTGTCGGCGGGCAACGCCCCGCTGTGGCGTGTCGCCACGGTCCGCGCGGTCGACCCGCAGCCCGGCGAGAAGGTCCTCGACATCGCCGCGGGCACCGGGACCAGCGCAGCGGCCTTCGCCAAGAAGGGCGCCGAGGTCACCGCGCTCGACCTGTCCGCCGGCATGATCGCCGTCGGCCGTGAACGCCACCCCGAGATCACCTTCGTCGAGGGCGACGCCGAGCAGCTGCCCTTCGACGACGACACGTTCGACGCCGTCACGATCTCGTTCGGGCTGCGCAACGTGAACGACCCGAAGCAGGCGCTCGCCGAGATGCTGCGCGTCCTGAAGCCCGGTGGCCGCGTCGTCATCTGTGAGTTCTCGACGCCGCCCCGCGCCCTGCTGCGCTTCGGCTACGGCACCTACCTGAAGCGCGTGCTCCCGGGCATCGCGCGGCTCTCGAGCAGCAATCCGGCTGCCTACCGCTACCTCGCCGAGTCGATCGACGCGTGGCCCGACCAGCAGGTGCTCACCCAGTGGCTCCGCGGTGTCGGCTTCTCGGTGGTCGCCTACCGCAACCTGACGGCCGGTATCGTCGCACTGCACCGTGGCCGCAAGCCCGTCGCCGACACGGTGCGCGAGTCCGCGGCACGGCGTGCGAAGGCCCGCCGTGACCACCAGAACACCGGCGAGCAGCCGCGCGTCGACCCGGCCGCCGACTGACCGGTACCACCCCCGAAGACGGAGCAGCACTTGAATCCGAGCGTCCCGGTCGCACGTCGCGCGCCGAGCCTGCGCGCATCGCTGGGCATCGGCGAACGGTTGTTCGCCACGCCCGCCGACCGACGCTTCATCTCCGCGGTCGACGACGGGCTCGAACTCGTCGAGCAGGGGCTCGAGGACGCCATGCGCTCCACCGACACCCTCGCCGACACCACCAGCCGGTACCTGCTGTCCGCCGGCGGCAAGCGCATCCGTCCGACCCTGACGCTCCTCATCGCCCAGCTCGGTGACGGCGTGACCGACGCCGTGGTCAAGGCCGCGGTGAGCATCGAGACCACGCACCTGGCGTCGCTGTACCACGACGACGTCATGGACGAGGCGCCCGTCCGCCGCGGGGTCCCCGCCGCGCAGATCACCTACGGCAACAACGTGGCGATCCTGACCGGTGACCTGCTCTTCGCCCGCGCCAGCCTGATCACGGCCGACCTCGGCACCGAGGGCATCCGGATGCAGGCCGAGACCTTCCAGCGCCTCTGCATGGGGCAGCTGCACGAGACCACGGGGCCGCAGCCGGACGACGACCCGCTCGAGCACTACATCCAGGTGCTCAGCGACAAGACCGGTTCGCTCATCGCCACCGCCGCCCGCGCCGGCGTGATGTTCTCCGGTGCCGACCGCGCCTACCTCGACGCCGTCGGTACCTTCGGCGAGAAGGTCGGCGTGGCCTTCCAGCTCGTCGACGACGTCATCGACCTCGCCCCCGCGACGGACAAGACCGGCAAGATCGCCGGCAACGACCTGCGCGCCGGCGTGGACACCCTGCCGGTCCTGCAGCTGCGCCGGATGGCCGCGACCGATCCATCCGCGCAGCACCTGGTCGAGCGCATCGAGCGCGACGTCAACGGTGCGCCCGACGACGTGGTCGACTCCGCGCCGTACCAGTCGGCCGTCGCCGCGCTCCGCGAGCACGAGGCCACCGCGGCGACCCGCGCCGTCGCCGTCGCCTGGGCCCGCGAAGCCGTCGCCGCCCTCGCCCCGCTCCCCGACGGCACCGTGAAACGGGCACTCACCCGCTTCGCGGACTCCGTCGTCGACCGAAGCCGCTGAACACCCCTCCCGACACGGCACGCCACGGCGGCCTGGTCGGGAGGCCCCGGGAACCCCCACCCGAACGAACTGGAGACGATCAGTGCCCACCCTCCGACTCGCCATCGTCGGCGCCGGCCCGGCCGGCATCTACGCCGCGGACATCCTGCTGCGCGAGGCGCACGGCTACGACGTGTCGATCGACCTGTTCGAGCAGCTCCCCGCGCCCTACGGTCTGGTCCGGTACGGCGTCGCCCCCGACCACCCGCGCATCAAGGGCATCATCAACGCCCTGCGCGACGTCCTCGACCGCGGTGTCGTCCGGCTGTTCGGCAACGTCCGCTACGGCGAGGACATCACCCTCGAGGACCTCAAGAAGCACTACAACGCGGTCGTGTTCTCGACCGGCGCGATCAAGGACGCCGACCTCGACATCCCCGGCGTCGACCTCGACGGCTCGTACGGCGCAGCCGAGTTCGTGAGCTGGTTCGACGGCCACCCGGACGTCCCGCGCACCTGGCCGCTGAACGCCGAGAGCGTCGCGGTCATCGGCGTCGGCAACGTCGCCCTCGACGTCTCGCGCATCCTGGCGAAGCACGCCGACGACCTGCTGCCGACCGAGATCCCCGCGAACGTGTACGAGGGCTTGCAGGCATCGCCGGTCACGGACGTGCACGTCTTCGGTCGCCGCGGTCCGGCACAGGTGAAGTTCACGCCGCTCGAGCTCCGCGAGCTCGGCGAGGTCCGTGACGTCGACATGGTGGTCTACGACGAGGACTTCGACCACGACGAGGCCTCGAAGACCGCGATCGCGACGAACAAGCAGGTCATGGTGATCAACCGTGTCCTCGAGCAGTGGCGCACGCGCGAGGTCGGCCAGGCCAGCCGCCGGCTCCACCTGCACTTCTACGCGAAGCCGATCGAGTTCGTCGGCGACGAGCAGGGCAAGCTGACCGCCATCCGCTACGAGCGCACCCGTCCGAACGGCGAGGGCGGTGTCGAGGGCACCGGCGAGATCCGCGAGATCCCGATCCAGGCGGCGTACCGCGCGGTCGGGTACTTCGGTTCCCCGCTGCCCGGTCTGCCGTTCGACGAGCGGCACGGTGTCATCCCGAACCACGAGGGCCAGGTCCTCGACGACGACAACCAGCAGATCCCCGGGGTGTACGCCACCGGCTGGATCAAGCGCGGTCCGGTCGGTCTCATCGGGCACACGAAGTCCGACGCGATGGAGACCGTGCAGCACATCGTCAACGACCAGGCGAGCTGGTGGACCCCGGAGGACCCGTCCGACGAGGCGATCCCGGCGCTGCTCCGCGAGCGCGGTGTCGAGTACACCGACCTCGAGGGCTGGCACCACCTCGACACCCACGAGCAGGCGCTCGGGGCGGCCGACGGGCGCGAGCGCATCAAGGTGGTGCCGCGCGACGAGATGATCGACGTCTCGCTCGGACGCGTCGACACCCCGACGAGCTGACGAACATGAACGACACGCGCCCCGTCCCGCCCACAGCGGTGCGGGGCGCGTCCGCGTCGGGGACACGGCTGCAGGGCGTCGACGTGGCCCGTGCCCTCGCGCTGCTCGGCATGATGGCCGCACACATCGGTGGCATCGCGGAGCAGCTCGACTGGACCGATCCCGCCACCTGGACCGCCGTCGCCCACGGCCGCCCGTCCACGCTGTTCGCGGTCCTCGCCGGGGTCTCGATCGGCCTGACGAGCGGCCGCACCGACCCGCCCGGCCCGCCCGCCATCGGCCGCATCCGTGCCCGGCTCGCCATCCGCGCCGTGGTGGTCGTCGTCATCGGGTTCGCCCTCATGGCGCTCGACACCCCCGTGTACGTGATCCTGCCGACCTACGGGGTGCTGTTCCTGCTGGTGGTCCCGGTGCTCCGCCTCCGACCGGCGGCGCTGCTCGGCATCGCCGCGCTCTGCGCGGTGCTGTCGCCGCTCGCCGCGCTGACGATCGCGCCGGTCTACGCGGACGCCGGCATGATCGGCGTCCAGCTCGGCCTGGTCTACCCCGTGGTCACCTTCCTGGCGTACGTCCTGGTGGGGCTCGCGGTCGCCCGGGCCGGCCTGGGCCCACGCCGCCGGTTCCCGGACGACGCGCCAGCGGCGTACGGGCCGTGCCGGTGGGGAGAGGACCGTGGCGAGCAGGTCGTGCTCCTGGCGTCCGGCGCACTGGTCGCCGCCACCGCGTACGTCGCCGGGTCGGTCCTCGCCCCGCTGCCCCACGACGCGGCCCTGGCGTTCCCCGGGGTCCCGTACGCGGGCGGGGCCTCGACCCCCGGCCAGGCCCTCGCGCAGCTGTTCCTGTCCCCGCGTGACCACTCGTCGTCGGTCGTCGACGTGGTGGGGACGGCCGGGGTGGCGGTCGCCGTCATCGCTCTCTGCCTGCTCGTGTTCGACGGCCGCGGGCGTGTCGCCGAGCGGATCGCGTTCCCCCTGGCCGCGGTCGGCTCGATGCCGCTGACGGTGTACTCGGGGCACCTCGTGGTCATCGCGATGCTGCCGACCTCCCCCGAGTCGGCCGAGGCCTGGGGCTGGTTCGCCCTCGGCTCGGTGGTCTTCGCGATGCTGTGGCGGCGGTTCCTCGGCCGCGGCCCGCTCGAGCGGGTGGTGGGGGCCCTGGCGTCCCTCGTCCCGATGCGCTGAGCGCACCTGGCGGAGCCGCACCGGGCCTCCAGGCGGCTACTGCAGCGCCGCCGTGAGCCGCGCGACGTTGTCGAGCACCTTGGACCGGCGCGGACGGTCGACCCACTCGTCGAGCGTGAGCTCGAAGCTGTGCTCCTTGTAGGAGTCCTGCACCTCGCGCAGGGCGTCGACGAAGCGGTGACCGCGCACCATCACGGAGACCTCGAGGTTCAGGCTGAACGAGCGCATGTCCATGTTGCTCGACCCGATCACCGACACCTCGTCGTCGATCGTGAAGTGCTTCGCGTGCAGGATCGTCGGCGCGCGGTACAGCCAGATCCGGACGCCGGCCCGCAGGAGTTCCTCGTAGTACGAGCGCTGCGCGTGCCAGGTCATCGCGTGGTCGCCCATCTCACCGACGAACAGCTCCACGTCGACCCCGCGCTGCGCCGTCGTGGTGATGGCGTAGAGCATCGAGTCGTCCGGCACGAAGTACGGCGACGTGATCGAGACCTTCTGCTGCGCCGAGTAGAGCAGCGCGTTGAACAGGCGCAGGTTGTTCTCGCCGTCGAAGCCCGGGCCGGACGGCACCACCTGGCAGTCGAGCGCATCGCCGCGGTCTGCCCGCTGGACGGGGTCGCTCTCGCGCAGCAGCAGTTCATCGGTCTCGCTGTACCAGTCGGTGACGAACAGGGCGTTGAGCCCGGCGACGACCGGCCCCTCGAACCGGGCGAACAGGTCCTTGTAGACCATGCCCTTCTCGACGTGGGACTTGATGTCGTACGACGCGTCGATCAGGTTCTGCGAGCCGGTGAACGCGACCGAGCCGTCGATCACCATGATCTTCCGGTGGTTGCGGAGATCGGGCCGCTGGAACTTCCCCTGCAGCGGCAGGAGCGGCAGCATCAGGTGCCACTCGATGCCCGCCTGGTCCATGAACGCCAGGGTGTCCTTGTAGCCCGGGTAGCCGCGGCTCGCCCAGTGGTCGAGCAGGAACCGCACGGTGACGCCACGGCCCTGCGCCCGCGCGAGCGCCTCGAAGAACGGGCGCGTCGTGTCGTCGAGCGTCGCGATGTAGAACTCGACGTGCACGAACCGTCGGGACTGGTCGATCGCGCGGGTCATCTCGGCGATGGACTCCTCGGAGTCGGGGTAGAGCTCCGCGGAGTTGCCGCCGACCAACGGCATCGCGCCGAGTTCGCGGTTCAGCCGCGTGACGCTCTCGAGCCACGCGGGCCACGGGTGGTCACGGCGGACCCGCTCGATGCCCTCGGTCTGCTCGAGGATGTACGCGTTGATCTCGGTCTGCTTCTCGCGACGGGCGCGGGGGAGCTTCGTCGACCCGATGACCAGGAAGACGATGAAGCCGATGTAGGGGATGAGGAAGATCGCGAGCAGCCACGCCGTCGCGGTCTGCGGCTTCCGGTTGATCGGGACGTAGATGATCGAGAAGACGCGGATCGCCAGGTCCAGCAGGACGAGCAGGACGGTGATGACGACGCTGAGCCAGTGCTCCACGGGGTGTCGGGTGTCGTTCGCAGGGGCCGCGGGTCAGCGGAAGTTGATGAACTGCAACGGGACGTCGAACTCTTCACCCTTGAGGAGCTGGATCGTGTTCTGCAGGTCGTCACGGCTCTTCGACGAGACGCGGAGCTCGTCGCCCTGGATCTGGCTCTTCACCGACTTCGGGGCGTTGGCCCGCAGGAACGCGCCGATCTTCTTCGCCACGTCCTGCTCGATGCCGTTCTTGAACTTCACCTCGATGCGGTACTCCTTGCCCGAGGGGTACGGGTCGCCGGCGTCGAGGCTCTTCAGGCTGATGTTCCGCTTGATCGCCTTGCTCTGCAGTACGTCGAGCACCGCCTTGGCGCGCTCTTCCGAGTTCGCCTTGATCAGGACGTCCTCGCCGCTGAACGCGACCGAGGCGTCGGCGCCCTTGAAGTCGTACCGCTGCTCGATCTCCTTGGCCGCCTGGTTGAGGGCGTTCTCCGCCTCCATCTTGTCGACCTTGCTGACCACGTCGAAGGAACTGTCTGCCATGCCGACAGCCTAACGGCGGACGGGAGGCCCGGTTCGGCCCCCGTGCGCGGGCCCTGGTGGGTGCGTGGTCGCGTCCAGGGCCGATGGTCACGACCACCGTCAGCCATCCGCTATGCTTTTGTGCGCGCCTTCGGTTGGTGATCACACCGGCTGGGTGCGCATGGCAAGTTACCCAAGCGGCCAAAGGGATCTGACTGTAAATCAGCCGGCGTAGCCTTCGGGGGTTCGAATCCCTCACTTGCCACCATCTGATCGGCCCCGTCCACTGCGGACGGGGCCGATGGTGTTTCCGGGAGGATGGGTGCATGGCATCCGACCCCATACCGTCCCAGTTCGCCGACCTCGCCGAGTCGATCGCCCGTGACGCAGCGGCGCTGGCTGCACGCCGCCGCGCCGAGGGGGTCGAGGTCGCGGACCGGAAGTCGAGCATCGTCGACGTGGTCACGGCCGCCGACCGGGAGGTCGAGGCACTCATCCGCGCCCGCATCGCCGAGGCCCGCCCCGACGACGCCTTCCACGGCGAGGAGTCCGGGTCGGCCTCGGGTGCCTCGGGCATCACCTGGGTGGTGGACCCGATCGACGGCACGGTCAACTACCTGTACGGCAGCGCCGAGTACGGCGTGAGCATCGGCGTCGTGCGCGGCGCGCCCGACCCGATGACCTGGGAACCGATCGCGGGCGTCGTCGTGGCTCCGGCGACGGGCACCGTCTTCCGCGCGGCCGTCGGCCAGGGTGCGAACCGCGACGGGGAACCGTTGTCCGTCGCCGCGCCCCGTTCGCTCGCCGAGACGCTCGTCGCCACCGGGTTCGGGTACACGGCCGACCGTCGCCGTGAGCAGGTCGCGGTGCTCGCCGGACTCATCGGCGAGGTGCGGGACATCCGCCGTGGGGGAGCGGCGTCGCTCGACTGCTGCGCCGTCGGGGCGGGAGTGGTGGACGCGTACTACGAGCGCGGGATCAACCCGTGGGACATGGCCGGTGGTGCCCTCGTCGCGCAGGAGGCCGGCGCGGCGATCCGCATCTGGGAGGCCGGAGGGACCCGCTCCTTCCTGTTCGCGAGCCCGGCGGTCGTCGACGAGCTCGAGGCCCTGGTGCGCGGGCTCGAGGCGGGTGTGCTCGGAGCCGTGGGGGCCTGACGACGCGCCGGTCCCCAGGTCTGGGGGTGCCGGGTGGACATGACCACGACTGGCGACGTGCGACGACGTTTGCTAGCGTGCTCTGGTCCCGTTATCTGCTCGTTACCATCGAGCGAGCCCTTCCCCGATCAGGATCGCCACCGCACGCATGCCCCGAACTCCTCTGTCCCCCGAACCCACCGACGGTTCCGTCGACGCCGCCACCCCGGTCGTCCACCTGACCCGACGCGCTCGGATCGAGGCGGAGCGAGCAGCGGCGAAGGGCGCGGTCGTGGTGCAAGAGGGACACGGCTCGACGCGTGCGGGCTTCGACGACGTGATCGGCGCGGCCACCCCGGGGACCCCGGCCGCCCCCGTGTCGCCGATCGACCTCGCACCGGCATCGCCCGTACGCCCGGCCTCCCGCATCGCGACGCCGCCCGCACCCACCTCGCCCGTCGTGCACGCCCAGCGGGTCGCTCCCGTTGCCTCCGCCGCCTCGGCGTCGCAGCCGCGTCCTGTCGTGGGGCAGGTCCCCGCATCGCGCCGCCGCGGCCGTCCGACCACGAAGACCCCGGTTGACCGCGCGACCCGTCACATCCGGTCCACCGCCACCACGACCCCTGCAGCAGCGCGGTCCCCGAAGCAGGGCGCGTCGTTCCGCCGTGCTGCATCCCGTGTGACCGCGGTCGGCGCACTGCTGTTCGCAGCAGGCCTGGTCGTCTCGACCTCACTGCCGGCCCAGGCGCTCTGGGTCCCGGCCTCCGGCTCGACGGCGGCCCGTGCCACCGTCGACGGCGCCACCCAGTCGATGCAGGTCGGTGCCTCGGCCGACGGTTCGACCGCCCGCGACCAGTACACCGTGTCCGACGCCACGCAGTACGCGAACGTCGACTCCTCGACCTTCACGAACGACCCGACCGGCACGATCCAGTGGCCGTTCCTGACCGGTGTCCCGATCACCTCGGGGTTCGGTGGACGCCAGGTCGCCGGGTGCTCGTTCTGCTCGACGAACCACATGGGCATCGACTTCGCCCCGGGCGAGGGCACCCCGATCGGCGTCATCGCCGCTGGCACCGTGATCAAGGTGCAGGCGAACGACGGCGGTTTCGGCAACGACGTCTGGGTCGAGCACGACGTGGACGGCAAGCAGTTCGTCAGCGTCTACGGCCACATGGAGGACAACTCCTTCAAGGTCGTCACCGGCCAGCACGTCGAGGTCGGGGACATCCTCGGTCTCGTCGGCAGCACGGGCAACTCCACGGGTCCGCACCTGCACCTCGAGGTGCACGTCGACGGGGTCCCGGTGGACCCGCTGGCGTGGCTCCAGACCAACGCGAACTAGCGGCCGACGGCGCGGCACGCCCGGGCGTCTCGCCCGGTTCCGGAGCAGCGTCGGAGGTCTGCTATCCTCGTGTGGTGCCGCTCGCGGCACATCGCCCCGATAGCTCAGTGGTAGAGCACCTCCATGGTAAGGAGGGGGTCGTCAGTTCAATCCTGACTCGGGGCTCCGACCCGGTGCGCGTGCCGCTCCGGATCTCTGGCGGGGTAGCTCAGTTGGTTAGAGCACACGACTCATAATCGTGGGGTCGCGGGTTCAAGTCCCGCCCTCGCTACACGCAAGGCCCTCTCGTCCAGGATCCCCTGGGTCAGGGGGCCTTCTCTGTCGCCGGCTCCACCTCGGTTGCCGGTTCCACCTCGGTTGCTGGTTCCGCCCACCGCGCGCTCAGTCTGCCGCCGGCACATCGGCCGCGACGTTCTGCTGCGCGGCGAACTGGGTGCGGTGCAGCTCCTCGTACCGGCCACCCGCGGCCAGCAGCTCGTCGTGTGTGCCCCGCTCCACGATCGAGCCGTCCTCGACCACCAGGATCATGTCCGCGCTGCGGATCGTGGAGAGCCGGTGCGCGATCACCATCGCCGTCCGCCCCTCGAGTGCCTCGCCGAGCGCTGCCTGCACCGCTGCCTCGGACGTCGAGTCGAGTGCCGCCGTCGCCTCGTCGAGGATGACGACGCGTGGCTGGGCGAGCAGGAGCCGGGCGATCGTCATCCGCTGGCGCTCGCCCCCGGACAGCCGGTAGCCGCGTTCGCCCACCATGGTGTCCAGCTGGTCGGGGAGGGACCGGATGAGCGGCTCGAGCCGCGCACGGCGGACCGCGTCCCACACCTCGTCGTCGGACGCCTCGGGCCGGGCGAACCGCAGGTTGGAGCGGATGGTCTCGTGGAACAGGTGGCCGTCCTGCGTCACCATGCCGAGGGTGTGCCGCATCGAGGCGAAGGTGACGTCCCGGACGTCGGTCCCGGCCAGGCGCACCGCGCCGCTGTCGACGTCGTACAGGCGTGCGAGCAGCTGCGCGACCGTGGACTTGCCGGCCCCGGACGAGCCGACCAGGGCGACGGTCTGCCCCGGCTCGATCCGGAACGACAGGCCGTGCAGCACCTCCTCGCCGCCGCGGGTGTCCAGCGTGGCGACCTCCTCGAGCGAGGCGAGGGACACCTTGTCGGCGGACGGGTAGGCGAAGCGGACGTCGTCGAACTCGACGGAGACGGGGCCGTCGGCGATGGTGACCGCGTCCGGCTGCTCCCGGATGAGCGGTTCGAGGTCGAGCACCTCGAAGACGCGCTCGAAGCTGACCACGGCGCTCATGATCTCCACCCGCGCGTTCGCCAGGCTCGTCAGCGGGGCGTACAGCCGGGTGAGGAGGAGCGCCAGGGTGACGACCTCGCCGGTGTCCAGCCGGCCGGCGAGCGCGAGGAAACCGCCGAGCCCGTAGACCAGCGCGAGGGCGAGCGCGGAGACGAGCATCAGCGCGGTGAAGAAGACGAACTGCAGCATCGCGGTCCGGACGCCGATGTCGCGGACCCGGGCAGCGCGCACACGGAACTCCTCGGCTTCCTCGTCGGGCCGGCCGAACAGCTTGACGAGGGTGGCGCCGGGTGCCGAGAACCGCTCGGTCATCTGGGTGCTCATCGCGGAGTTGTGGTCGGCGGCCTCGCGGCGCAGGGCGGCGAGGCGGCTGCCCATCCGGCGCGCGGGGACCAGGAAGACCGGGAGCATGACGACGGCGAGGACCGTCACGAGCCACGAGGTGCTGAGCATGACGATCAGGGTGAGGATCAGCGCCACGAGGTTCGTGACCACGCCGGACAGCGTGCCGCTGAAGGCCTGCTGGGCGCCGATCACGTCGTTGTTGAGGCGGCTCACGAGCGCACCGGTCCGGGTGCGGGTGAAGAACGCGATGGGCATCTTCTGCACGTGGTCGAAGACGGCGGTGCGGAGGTCCAGGATCACGCCCTCGCCGATCCGCGCCGAGTACCACCGCGTCGTCAGCGACACGGCGGCGTCGGCCACGGCCACCAGGGCGATGACCACGGCCAGCCGGACGATCGTCGCGACCTCACCGCGGGCGACGATGACGTCGACCACCTGACCGGCGAGGACCGGCGTCGCGACCGCGAGGAAGGCGCCGACGACGGAGAGACCGATGAAGACCAGCAGTTTCGCCCGGTACGGCACCGCGAACGTCAGGATCCGCCGGACGGACGCGCGGGAGAACCCGTGCTTGCCGCCCTGCGCGGACGAGATCTTGTACAGCGAGCTCCAGGCTGCGCTCTCCATGCTCATGGCGGTTCCTTTCCGGGGTCCCTGGCCCAACCTAGATGGCTGGCCGGGTGCTCGGTGACCGCTCCCGGGACGGTGCGCCGCGCGGCCACCCGCCGGAGGCCGTCGGGCCCGCCTACTGCGTGCGGTGGGAGCCGGTGTCCGTGCGCGTCGCGAGCACCCCGGCCGCACGGAACGCGTCCTCGACCGCGGCGGTGACCTGCTGCCAGGCGGCCCGTCGACGGTTCGCCCCGATGCTGCCGCCGGACACGGCCGTGCCGTGCCCGGCCCGGCGCAGGGTGATCGTGGTGGTGGCACCGTCCACGACGGTCGACAGCTCGTACCGGCGGTACTCCCGGGCCGGCTGCACGAGCGCACCGAGCAGGATGGTGAGGGTCCGGCTGCCCGCCGTCGCGGTCATCGTGCCACCCGTCGACTCGACGTGGTGGCCCGTGCGGCGCAGCGCAGCGGCCGCGACCTCCATGGCGGTGCACCGGTCTCCCGTGTGCACGGCGAACTCCGTCGTGGTGTCCATCGGCCCTCCCCGTCCCGAACGAACCCGTGCCGCACGGCACGCCCCGATTCCCCCGAACCGGTCTCAGACAGTCTAGCTGATGCATTCTCATGGATCGCAGACCCCCGGACGGGCCTCGGTAGACTGCCGTGGTGTCAGTGAACCCCGAGCTCGTCGGCAGGACGTTCCCGCCGGCCCAGCCCTACCTGGTCGGCCGCGAGAAGGTGCGCGAGTTCTCGCGTGCGGTCTTCGCGACCAACCCCGTCCACCACGATCCGGGCGCCGCACGTGCCGCCGGGTACGCCGACGTGGTCGCACCCCCGACGTTCGCCGTCGTCGTGCAGGAGGCCACGCTCGCGCAGCTCCTGAACGAGCCCGACGCCGGCATCGACTTCTCCCGCGTCGTCCACGGCGAGCAGTCCTTCACCTACGACCGGCCGATCGTCGCCGGTGACGAGCTCACCGCGACCCTGACGGTCACCAGCGTGAAGACCCTCGGCGGCAACGCGATGGTCACCGCCCAGAGCACCATGAACGACGCCGAGGGAGAGCACGTCGTCACGGCGACCTCCACCCTCGTGGTCCGAGGAGACGACGCATGACCGCCGCACCCGCCACCGCGCTCGAGATCGGCACCGTCGTCGCCGAGCGTGACGTGCACATCACGCGCGACTCGCTCGTCCGGTACGCCGGCGCCTCGGGCGACTTCAACCCGATCCACTACCGCGACGACGTCGCCGCCTCGGTCGGCCTGCCCGGTGTCCTCGCCCACGGCATGCTCACGATGGGCATCGCCGTGCAGCCGGTCGCCGAGTGGCTCGGCGACAGCGGCTGGGTCACGGGCTACGGCGTCCGCTTCACGCGCCCCGTCGTCGTCGACCCGGAGCAGGGTGCCACCGTCGGCATCGTCGCGAAGGTCGGCACCGTCGACGAGGACGGCCGGCCGAAGCGCATCGACCTCACCGTGACCGCCGCCGGGCAGACCGTGCTCGGCAAGGCGCAGGTCACGGTGGTGTTCCGCTGACCGTGTCCGAGCCGGTGCTGGCCGACCTGACGACGCTCCGCGTCGGCGGGGCCGCCACCCGGCTGCTCACGGCCACGACGACCGACGAGCTCGTCGCCCACGCGCTCGACGCCTTCGACGACGACGAGTGGCTCGTCCTCGGGGGCGGCAGCAACCTGCTGGTCGCCGACCAGGGCTTCGACGGCACCGTCGTGCTGGTCCGGACGACGGGCGTCGACGCCGACCGCGACGCCGAGGGCGTCACCGTGCGCGTCGCCGCGGGGGAACCGTGGGACCCGTTCGTCGCCACGACCGTCGCGAACGGCTGGACCGGCCTGGAGGCCCTCAGCGGCATCCCGGGCACGGTCGGTGCGTCCCCGGTGCAGAACATCGGCGCCTACGGGGTCGAACTCGCCGACGTGCTCACCCGCGTCGAGTTCCTCGATGCGGTCACGGGGGAGCGCACGTGGGTCCCGGCAGCCGAGCTGGCGCTCGGCTACCGCACGTCGACCCTCAAGCACGGTCGGCGCGGTGTCGTGCTGACGGTCGAGTTCCGGCTGGGGCTCGCGGGGGAGCACGGTGTGCCCGTGCGGTACGCGCAGCTCGCCGGTTCGCTCGGGGTCGAGCTCGGTGCGCTCGTGCCGCCCACGACCGTCCGCGACGAGGTGCTGCGGCTGCGCGGCTCGAAGGGCATGGTGCTCGACGGGGACGACCACGACACCTGGAGCGCCGGGTCGTTCTTCACCAACCCGATCGTCTCGCCGGCGTTCGCCGAGACCCTGCCGGCGGATGCGCCCCGTTGGCCCGCGGGCGACGACGTCAAGCTGAGTGCCGCGTGGCTCATCGAGCACGCCGGCGTCCACCGTGGCTACGCGGTGCCGGGCTCCCGTGCGGCGATCTCGTCGAAGCACACCCTCGCGCTGACGAACCGCGGCGGGGCGACGGCCGCGCAGGTGGCCGAGCTCGCACGGTTCGTGCAGGTGACCGTCCTGAACCGGTTCGGTGTCTCGCTCGTCCCGGAACCCGTCGTGGTGGGGGACCTGCTCGGCTGATCGTCCGCGCGACGGGACGGACGCGCACCGCGCACCACGGGCCTCCCGGAACGTGCGAACGGGCCACCTCGGCGAGGTGACCCGTTCTGCGGATCCAAAGGGGCTACGCGAAGAACTCCGCCAGCCGGGCGACGCCCTCGGCGATGTCGTCGTCGCCCAGCGCGTACGACAGGCGCAGGTAGCCGGAGGGGCCGAAGGCCTCACCCGGCACGACCGCGACCTCGGCGTGCTCGAGGATCAGGTCGGCCAGCTCGAGCGTGGTCGTCGGTGTGGTGCCGGCCCACTCGCGACCGAGCAGTGCGGTGACGTCCGGGTAGACGTAGAAGGCGCCCTGCGGGGTCGGCGTGCGGAAGCCCGGGATCGCGTTGAGGCCGTCCACGATGGCCTTCCGTCGGCGGTCGAAGGCCTCGCGCATGGCGGCGACGGGCTCCTGCGGACCGGTGAGGGCGGCGATCGCGGCGCGCTGCGACACGTTGGAGACGTTCGACGACAGGTGCGACTGCAGGTTCGACGCGGCCTTGACGGCGTCGGTCGGGCCGATGAACCACCCGACGCGCCAGCCGGTCATCGCGTAGGTCTTCGCGACGCCGTTCACCAGGATCGTGGTGTCGGCGAGGGCGGGGACTTCGGCCAGGATGCCGGCGAAGCGGACCCCGTCGTACACCAGGTCCTGGTAGATCTCGTCGCTGATCACCCAGATGCCGTGCTCGAGCGCCCACTCGCCGATGGCCCGGGTCTGCTCGGCGGAGTACACGGCACCCGTGGGGTTCGACGGCGAGCAGAACAGCAGCGCCTTGGTCGCCGGGGTGCGGGCGGCCTCGAGCTGGTCGACCGTCACCAGGTAGTCCTGGTCGCTGCCGGCGAAGACCTCGACGGGCTCGCCGCCAGCCAGCCGGATGGCCTCGGGGTAGGTGGTCCAGTACGGCGCGGGCAGCAGGACCTCGTCGCCGGCGTCGACGATGGTCTGGAACGCCTGGTAGACCGCCTGCTTGCCACCGTTCGTGACGATGACCTGCGACGGCTCGACGGTGACGCCGGACACCCTGGCGGTCTTGTCGGCGATGGCCTGCTTGAGTTCGGGCAGGCCGGTCGCGGGCGTGTAGCGGTGGTTCTTCGGGTCCTGCGCGGCAGCGACGGCCGCGTCGACCACGTGCTGCGGGGTCGCGAAGTCGGGCTCGCCGGCGGCGAACGAGATCACCGGACGCCCGGCGGCCTTGAGCGCCTTGGCCTTCGCGTCGACCTTGAGCGTCGCGGACTCGGCGATGGCCGCGATGCGGGACGCGATGCGCGGGCGATCGGCCGGCGCGGTGGCGAGGGTGTCGACGGACACGTGGGCGGTGGACTCGGGGCCTGGGGCTGCGGTGCTCACGGGGCTCAGCCTACCGGCGCGGCACGCCGTGGAAGGGGCCAAGTGGACACCGTGTGACGGACTCCCGTAGACTCGTCCACCGGAACGCGGATCGGTGACGAACCGTGTTGCGAAGGGCGGTGGCTCAATTGGTAGAGCAGCGGTCTCCAAAACCGCAGGTTGCAGGTTCGAGTCCTGTCCGCCCTGCAACTCTGGAAGGGTAGAAGTTGGCGAGCAAAGACATGGAGACGACGGCGGACGACGTCGTCGCCAAGGCGAAGCAGGACCGGGCCGAGCGCCGCGGGCCCATCGCTGCCATCGTGCTCTTCATCCGCCAGGTGATCGGCGAACTGCGCAAGGTCGTGACGCCGACCCGCAAGGAACTCTTCAGCTACACGGGCGTCGTGCTCGTGTTCGTCGTCGTCATGATGATCCTGGTGTCGATCCTCGACTTCGTGTTCGGTCTCGGCGTCGGGTACGTCTTCGGCAACGGGCCCACGGCCTGACCCCGACGTCGACTGCCGTGTGCGGTCGTTTTCGAGGAGTACGGTCGCCCGAGACGGCGTCGATCGTGACGGCGTCGCTCGTGACCATGAACGAACGCCACCCCGACCCGAACCACCGAACGGAAAGAATCGACTGTGTCTGACAACTCCCGCGATGACATCGACCTCGCGACGGCTGCCGAGCAGTCCTCCGAGGTCGAGGAGAACCAGGAAGGCGACGTCGAGACCGGCGAAGGACGCTCCGTCGAGTCCGCTGAAGAGCGTGCGATCTCGATCGAGGGCGACGACGACGAGTCCCTCGGCCTCAGCTCCGAGCCCGACGACGGCACCGTCGACGCCGGCCTCGACGAAGCACTGACGGCCCTGCAGGAAGCCCGCGACCCCGAGGCCGACGCCGTCGTGGACGACGCCCTCGAGATCGACTCCGCCGACGAGGCCGAGGCCGCCGTCGAGGCCGTCGAGGACGAGGAAGAAGTCGAGCTCGAGTCCGAGACCGCCGCCGAGGCGAACGAGACCCTCGCCGCCGACGAGGCACTCGACGCCGAGGACGAGGACGACGAGCCCGCCGAGGTCGACCCGTACGAGGCCTTCAAGGCCGAGCTGCGGATGAAGCCGGGCAAGTGGTACGTCATCCACTCCTACGCGGGCTTCGAGCGCCGCGTGAAGTCGAACATCGAGAACCGCATGGTCTCGATGTCGATGGAGGACTACATCTACCAGGTCGAGGTCCCGATGGAGGACGTCGTCGAGATCAAGAACGGGCAGCGCAAGCTGGTCACCCGCGTCCGGATCCCCTCGTACGTGCTCGTCCGCATGGACCTCAACGAGGACTCGTGGTCCGTCGTCCGGCACACCCCGGGCGTCACCGGCTTCGTCGGCAACGCGCACAACCCGACCCCGCTCCGTTTCGACGAGGCGTTCGGCATGCTCAAGTCCCTCGTGCAGGTCGCCGAGGCCGCCCCGACCAAGGGTGGCGCGAAGGGCAGCGGCTTGCAGGCACAGCCCGCAGCCGAGGTCGACTTCGAGATCGGCGAGACGATCACCATCAAGGAAGGCTCGTTCGCGGGCCTGCCGGGTTCGATCTCCGAGATCAAGCCGGAGAGCGGCAAGCTCACCGTCCTCGTCTCGCTGTTCGAGCGCGAGACCCCGGTCGAGCTCAGCTTCGACCAGGTCACGAAGCTCTAGCGACCACCAAGCTGTAGCGATCACCGAGATCGACTACACTGAACGGGTTTGGGCCCGCGCGCCTCGTGCGAGCGGGCCTTCACCGCTGTCCGGAACGGCCGGACCAGCGGGAGAGTGCACGGATCCCCGTGTGTTCGATTCCAGGAGGAAGACAAGTCATGGCACCGAAGAAGAAGGTCACGGGCCTGATCAAGCTGCAGATCAACGCGGGAGCCGCCAACCCGGCCCCCCCGATCGGTCCGGCGCTCGGTCAGCACGGCGTCAACATCATGGAGTTCTGCAAGGCGTACAACGCGGCGACCGAGTCGCAGCGTGGCAACGTCGTGCCGGTCGAGATCACCGTCTACGAGGACCGTTCGTTCACGTTCGTCCTCAAGACCCCGCCGGCCGCCGAGCTCATCAAGAAGGCTGCTGGTGTGCAGAAGGGGTCCTCGACCCCGCACACGGTCAAGGTCGCGAAGATCTCGATGGACCAGGTCCGTCAGATCGCCGAGACCAAGCAGGCCGACCTGAACGCCAACGACATCGAGCAGGCCGCGAAGATCATCGCCGGCACCGCACGCTCGATGGGCATCACGGTCGAGGCCTAAGCACCGATCGGGCTCCGGCCCACCACCAGACACCTTTCCGTGGGAGAGCCTCGCCGGCTCGCCAACCACGTATCTCGCAAGGAGACCACCATGGCGAAGAAGTCCAAGGCCTACCAGGCCGCGGCCGCGAAGATCGAGGCCGACAAGTTCTACACCCCGACCGAGGCCGTCGCCCTGGCCAAGGAGACCGGTTCCTCGAAGACCGACTCCACGGTCGAGGTCGCGCTGAAGCTCGGCGTCGACCCCCGCAAGGCCGACCAGATGGTCCGCGGCACGGTCATCCTGCCGCACGGCACGGGCAAGACCGCCCGCGTCATCGTCTTCGCGACGGGTGCGGCTGCTGAGGCCGCCATCGCCGCCGGCGCCGACGAGGTCGGTGGCGACGAGCTCATCGCGAAGGTCGCCGAGGGTTACACCTCCTTCGACTCCGCCGTCTCGACCCCGGAGCTCATGGGCAAGGTCGGTCGTCTCGGTAAGGTGCTCGGCCCGCGTGGCCTCATGCCGAACCCGAAGACCGGCACCGTGACCCCGAACGTGGCGCAGGCCGTCAACGACATCAAGGGCGGCAAGATCGAGTTCCGCGTCGACAAGCACGCCAACGTGCACTTCGTCGTCGGCAAGGCCTCGTTCACGCCGGAGCAGCTCGACGAGAACATCTCGACCGCGCTCGAGGAGATCAACCGCCTCAAGCCGTCGTCCTCGAAGGGCCGTTACGTCATGAAGGGCGCCGTCTCGACGACCTTCGGCCCCGGCATCCCGCTGGACGTCAACAGCATCTGACGACCTTCGGCACTGCGTTCTCCCAGTGCCATCCCGCTGGACGTCAACAGCATCTGAGTCCCCTGACTCGTGGAAGGGCCCGCACCGGCAACGGTGCGGGCCCTTCCTGCACGTCGGGGTCGTGTCCCGATAGCGTGGAACCGTGCGCACCCTCGTGAACTCGCTCCGACTGATCGCCGTCATCGCCATCGTCGTCGCGGTCGTGGCGCAGTGGCTCGAGAGCTCGCAGACCCCGACCTACTCGTTCTGGAACTTCTTCGGCTACTTCACGATCCAGTCGAACCTGATCGTCGCCGTGGCGCTCGCGGTGACGCTCGTGGCCGCGGCCCGTCGCAAGCGGGCGGACCTCGCCGTCTCGGTGCTCCGTGGTGCCGCGACGGTGTACATCGCGACGACCGGCATCGTCTACAACACACTGCTCACGGGCGCGAACGTGTCGGCCTCGGTGCCGTGGTCGAACGACATCGTGCACAAGATCATCCCGGTGTACGCGGTGCTCGACTGGCTGCTGTTCTCGGATCGCGCACGGCTGCTGCTCCGCCACGTGTGGTGGTTCCTGCTCTACCCGGCGGTCTGGACCACCGTGGTGCTCGTCCGCGGTGCGACCGACGGGTGGGTGCCGTACCCGTTCCTCGACCCGGCGCAGGGCTACGGCGTCGTCGCGATCTACGTCGTCGGCATCGCGGTCTCGATCACGCTGCTCGGCATCCTCGTCGTGGGGATGAGCCGGCTGCGACTGGTGAAGGTCTAGGAGACGGGCTAGGAGCGGAAGCCGCGGAGCTTGTCGAGCACCAGATCGGCGAGCTGGACGAGCCCGCGGATCTGGTCGTCGTCTCGGTCGACCCAGCGGCACTCGGGCTCGTCCGCGACCGGCACGAACCCGTCGTGGCGTTCCCAGACGAACAGGGTGCGGTCGGCACCGAGCACGTACTGCTGCCACCAGATCTGCCGGAGGTAGTGCCGGGGGATGCTCCGCCAGGCCTTGCCGGTGGTCTTGATCTCGGCGAGCACCACGCGGGACGACTCGTCGACCCCGACGCCGTCCGGGGTGGCGAGGTGGGCGCGGTTCGCGGCGGCGTGGAACAGGTGCGCCGAGGGCTGGATGCCGTGGGTGGCGGCCACCCAGGCGGCGATGACCGGTTCGCGGTCCTTGCCGTGCTCGGTGAACGCGTTGCCGGAGAACCGGGAGCCGTAGCGTTTCTCGGTGACGACGGCCTCGACGGCGCGCAGCGAGGCGAGCCGGGCGACGTCGGTGGCGGTGATGCCCATGGCGCGGGCGCGGAGCCAGGCGACGCGGTCCGAGGAGTGCGCGACGATGCGCTCGGTGTGGCCGCGCAGGGCGGTGAACGCATCACGCGCAGCCGGGACCGGCGCGGACGACCCGGGAAGGGCCTCCAGACCGGGGTCCAGGTCGCCCCACAGGGTGGGCTGCACGATCGTCACCCGACGATTGTCCCCCCGACCACCGGCAAGACCGAAACCGACGCGCTCACACGGCCGGCGGTGTGCGTCAGGAGACCAGTTCGCGACCCTCGGCGAAGGCGACCAGCTCGTCGACCCCGACGGGGGAGAGGGCGTAGCCGATGGCGAGGGCCGCAGCTCCCTGCAGCGCGGCGAGGGACCCGGCGCGGGACTGCACGATGACGAGGTGCTCACTGGCCAGGGGCATCGAACGGGAGTAGACGACCTCGCGGACGCCGGCGAGCAGGTGCTCACCGGCCTGCGTGATCGATCCGCCGAGTGCGATGACGGACGGGTTGATGAGCGAGATGCAGGTCGCCAGGACCTCGCCGATGTCCCGACCGGCCTGTCGGACGGCGTAGATCGCGTCGAGGTCCGACCGGTTCACCAGGTCGATCACGTCCGCGCCGGTGTGCACGTCGTGCCCCTTCGCGCGGAGCGCGCGGGCGATGGCCGGACCGGAGGCCACGGCCTCGAGGCAGCCGGTGTTGCCACAGTGGCAGGGGACGTCCCCGGCGCGGGAGACCCGCACGTGTCCGATGTCACCCGCGGTGCCCTGGGCGCCGCGCTGCAGCCGGCCCTCGGAGACGATGCCGGATCCGATGCCGGTGGCGACCTTCACGAACAGCAGGTGGTCGACGTCCGGCCAGCCGTGCTCCCGCTCACCGAGGGCCGCGATGTTGACGTCGTTGTCGAGGAGCACGTGGGCGGCGATGTGCTGACGGAGCCACGAGGGCACGTCGAAGCCGTCCCAGCCGGGCATGATCGGCGGGTTGGCCGGGCGGCCGGTGGAGAACTCGACCGGCCCGGGGACGCCGATCCCGATCGCGATGACGTCCTGCCGGCTGCGCCCGACCTCGGCGAGCAGGTCGTCGATCGTCTCGACGAGCCAGGACAGCGTCGGCACCGGACCGGCGGCGATGTCGATCCGGGCCTCGCGGGTGGCGAGCGGTGCCGCGACCAGGTCGGTGACGGCGACGCGACCGTGCGACGCGCCGAGGTCGGCGGCGATCACGAGCCGGGCACGGGGCTTCAGCGCCACCTGGGCGGGCGGACGGCCGCCGGTGGAGACGGCGGTGTCCACGGCGCCGACCAGCCCGATGTCGATCAGGGAGTCGAGGCGCACGCCGATGGTGGAGCGTGCGAGTCCTGTCAGTGCGGCGAGCTCGGCCCTGGTGCGCGGCACGCCGTCGCGGAGGATCTGGAAGAGCTCGCTCGTCCCGACCGGAGGCGACGCTGCCGTCCGGTTCAAGTCGACCATGTGGGGAGTGAAGCACACATCGTTCGCGCCACGCAATGAAGTCCGTCGACATTCCTCGGACTTCTGCTTGACCGCCGACAAAAGTGCTCGTAGTGTGACGATCGGTCAGTGACGACCGCACCATCTCGACGAGGAGAACCCCTGGTGACCCAACCGCTCTCGGTCCAGCTCTACACGGTCCGCGATGCCCTCAGTGCCGATCTGCCCGGTACCCTGCAGCGCATCGCCGACATCGGCTACACGAACGTCGAGGCCTTCGGCTTCGTCGACAACGCCGACGAACTCGCCGCCGCCCTCCGCGACGCCGGCCTCGCCGCCCCGAGCGGCCACGCCCGTCTGCTGGACGCCGGCGAGCAGGACCTCGAGCGCATCTTCCACGCCTCCACCACCCTCGGCTTCGGGACCCTCATCGACCCGCACATCGACGAGTCCCGCTGGACCACCCGCGAGGACGTCGAGGCGATCGCCCGCGAACTCAGCGCCCTCGCCCCCCGCGCCGCCGACCACGGGCTGGTGCTCGGCTACCACAACCACGCGTTCGAGTTCTCGAACCGCATCGACGGCGTCAGCGCCTACGAGGTCTTCGCCGACGCCCTGTCCGACGACGTCGTGCTCGAGCTCGACACCTACTGGGTGCAGGTCGGCGGGGACGACCCGGTCGCGGTCATCGGCAAGTACGGCGACAAGGTCCAGTTCCTGCACGTCAAGGACGGCGACGGCTCGCACGACGACAAGCAGCAGGTCGCCGTCGGCAACGGCATCATGCCGATCCGCGACATCATCGCCGCCGCGCCCGACGCACTGCACGTCGTCGAGCTCGACGACCACGAGGGTGACGTCTTCCAGGCCGTCGCCGACTCCTACACGTTCCTCGAGGGGGCCCGCGCATGACCGACACCACGACCGCTGCTGCAACGGCAACCGACAGCGCCACGCGCACCGGCCCCGTCGGCGTCGGCGTCATCGGCGCCGGGGTCATCTCGGACCAGTACCTGTCGAACCTCACCGTCTTCCCCGACGTGACGGTCCGCTTCATCGCCGACATCGACCTGCCACGCGCCGCCGCCCAGGCCGAGAAGTGGGGCGTCCCCGGATCGGGCACCGTCGAGGAGCTCCTGGCCGACGACGACATCGAGATCGTCGTGAACCTGACGATCCCGGCCGCTCACGTCGAGGTCGCGCTGCAGGCCCTGGCCGCGGGCAAGCACGTCTGGGGCGAGAAGCCCTACGCCCTCGACCGTGCCAGCGCCGCGGAGCTCCGCGACGCCGCGGCCACCGCCGGCAAGACCGTCAGCGTCGCCCCGGACACGTTCCTCGGCGCCGGCCTGCAGACCGCGCTCCGCACCATCCGCGACGGCCGCATCGGCACGCCCCTGAACGGCCTGACGCTCTTCCAGAGCCCCGGCCCCGAGTCGTGGCACCCGAGCCCGGAGTTCCTTTTCGCATACGGCGCCGGTCCGCTGTTCGACATCGGCCCGTACTACATCACCACCCTCGTCCAGACGTTCGGACCGGTGAAGAAGGTCACGGCGACGGCATCGAAGTCCCGCGCCACCCGCACCATCGGCTCCGGGCCGAAGGCCGGCACCGAGTTCCCGGTGGACGTCCCGACGAACCACTCCGCGCTGATCGAGTTCGAGAACGGCGGGAGCGCGCAGAGTGTCTTCTCGTTCGAGTCCGACCGTGGCCGCACCGGCTTCGTCGAGATCGCGGGGGAGACCGGCACCGTCGTGTTCCCCGATCCGAACAACTTCGACGGCGACACCGAGCTGTACGCCCTCGGTTCGGAAGAGCCCGAGACGATCCCCGCGGTCGGCTCCACCTACTCGCGCGGCACCGGCGTGGTCGACCTGGCCCGCTCGCTGCGGGCCGGCGACGAGAACCGCGTCCCCGGTGCGCTCGCCTTCCACGTCCTCGACGTGATGGTCTCCATCGCCGAGGCGGCAGAACGTGGCGAGGCGGTGCTCGTCGAGAGCACCGTGTCGCCCTCCCCGACCCTCCCCGAGGGTTGGGACCCCGCGGAACGCACCCTGGCCTGACCGCCAGGGGGCTGCCCGCAACACACAGCAGCACCCGACCAGCACCATCCGCAGCACCAGCTCCACCTCTGCACCATCCCCTGCACCATCTCAACGACGAGAAAGTAGAGAGTCATGCGCACTGCCATCCGCGCACTGGCCATCACCGCGGCCGCCGCACTCACCGTGTCCGGCCTCGCAGCCTGCTCCTCCGGATCGTCCGGCGACTCCGGCGACTCCAAGACGCTCACCTACTGGGCGTCCAACCAGGGCACGTCCCTGCAGAACGACAAGGAGGTGCTGACCCCCGTCCTCAAGAAGTTCACCAAGGAGACCGGGATCAAGGTCGACCTCCAGGTCATCGGCTGGAACGACCTGCAGAACAAGATCCAGACCGCCGTCACCTCGGGCCAGGGCCCGGACGTCGTCAACATCGGCAACACCTGGGCGACCTCGCTCCAGGCCACCGGCGCCTTCCAGGAGTTCGGTGACGCCGAGATGAAGGCGATCGGCGGCGAGGACAAGTTCGGCAAGGTCGCCCTGTCCACCGGTGGCGCGCCCGACAAGACGGTCACGAGCGTCCCGCTCTACGGCCTCGCCTACGGCCTGTACTACAACAAGCAGATGCTGTCGGACGCCGGCATCACCCCGCCCACCACGTGGGAGGAGATGGTCTCCGACGCCGAGAAGCTGACCAAGGGCGACACCTACGGCTTCAGCCTCGCGGGTGGTTCGTACACCGAGAACTCGCACTTCGCGTTCATCAACTCGGCGCAGAACGGTGGCGAGTGGTTCGATAAGGACGGCAAGCCGACCTTCACCTCGAAGGCCAACGTCGACGGCATCAAGCGCTACCTCGACCTGATGCAGGACTCGAAGGTCGCCAACCTGTCGAACGCGCAGTACGACAACGCGACGCAGTCCACCACGGACTTCGCGAAGAAGAAGGCCGCGTTCATCCTCAACCAGAACAACGCGAACGCGACCATCGAGTCCCTCGGCATGAAGTCGGACGAGTACGGCGTCGTGGCGCTGCCCGCCCCGAGCGGTGGCGAGCAGATCGCCTCGTTCCCGGCTGGCATCAACCTGTCGGTCTTCAAGAACACGAAGAACAAGGACGGCGCGCTCAAGTTCGTCAAGTACATGACGAGCATGGACACGCAGACGACGCTGGACAAGCCGTACTCGGCTCTGCCGGTGCTCGCCGAGGCTGCTGACTCCGTCACGGACGAGCAGACGAAGACGTTCCTCGACATCTACAACAACAAGGCGAAGCCGCTCCCGCTGGTGCCCGCCGAGGACCAGTTCGAGTCCACGGTCGGCAAGGCGATGAACGACATGTTCGCCAAGATCGCGACCGGTTCCAAGGTCTCCGAGGCCGACATCAAGTCGGCGCTGCAGACCGCCCAGGACCAGGTGTCCCAGGCCGCCGGTTGATCCACCCCGGAGGCCCGGGTCGCGTCCGCCGGACGCGCCCGGGCCTCCGCCCCTGACGTTCCAGGGCCGACCACCCGTCGGCCGTGAGGCGCACGCCCCAGGGCCGACCACCCGTCGGCCGTGAGGCGCACGCCCCACGCACCCCGCGCCTCCCGGCCGCTGCCACGGCCCGCGCGGACCGCACCTGCACGCCCCTCCTGCCGAAAGGCCCCACCAGATGTCCACGACGGTCCTGCCCGACTCGGAGCGCATCGACCTGACGCACACGAAGGGCCCGACGATGTCGGGCCGTCCGCCAGGTCGCAAGCGCAAGACCCACTGGCTGCCCTACGCGCTCGTCGCGCCGGCCATCCTGTTCGAGCTGCTCATCCACATCGTCCCGATGCTCACCGGCATCTGGATCTCGTTCATCCAGCTCACCAAGTACTTCATCGCGAACTGGGGTGCCGCGCCCTTCGCCGGGTTCCGGAACTACCAGGTCGTCGTCGACTTCGACCAGGCGATCGGCCGCGGGGTCCTCAACTCGTTCCTCATCACGTGCGCCTTCACGGTCCTCGTGGTCGGGCTCTCCTGGACCTTCGGCATGGCGGCAGCCGTCGCGCTGCAGAAGCCGTTCGCCGGACGCGGGCTCTTCCGCACCCTGTTCCTCGTGCCCTACGCGCTGCCGATGTACGCCGGCGTCATCACCTGGAAGTTCATGTTCCAGCGTGACTCGGGGGCCCTGAACCACCTGCTCGTCGACCAACTCGGGCTGTTCGGCGGGGACGCTCCGTTCTGGCTCATCGGCAACAACGCCTTCGTCGCCGTCGTCGTCGTGGCGATCTGGAAGACCTGGCCGTTCGCGTTCCTGATGCTCATGGCCGGTCTGCAGTCCGTCCCGAACGACGTGTACGAGGCCGCCTCGGTCGACGGCGCCAAGCCGTTCCGCCAGTGGCGCTCGATCACGCTGCCGATGGTCCGCCCGGTCAACGTGACGCTCGTGCTCGTGATGTTCCTGTGGACGTTCAACGACTTCAACACGCCGTTCGTGCTGTTCGGCTCGACCGCCCAGCCGCCCGCCGCTGACCTGCTGAGCTTCCACATCTACAACGCGTCGTTCATCACCTGGAACTTCGGTTCCGGTGCCGCGATGAGCGTCCTGCTCCTGCTCTTCCTGCTCGTCGTCACCGGCATCTACCTCGCCGTGACCAACCGGAGGTCCGTCCGTGCGTGAGACAACTGGCGCCAAGTCCTTCAAGATCATCACCCTGGTCGTCCTGACGCTGTTCACGGTCGTGCCGCTCTACGTGATGATCACCACGGCCATCAAGCCCCTCGGCGACGTGCAGGACAACTTCACGTGGATCCCGTCGAGGATCACCTTCCAGCCGTTCATCGACATGTGGTCGACGGTGCCGCTCGGCCGGTACTTCATCAACTCGCTCGTCGTCTGCACGGTGGCGACGGTGTTCTCGCTGATCATCGCGACGTTCGCCGCCTACGGTGTCTCGCGCTGGAACTTCAAGGGCAAGAGCACCTTCACCACCGCGGTGCTCTCCACGCAGATGTTCCCCGGCGTGCTGTTCCTGCTGCCGCTGTTCCTGATCTTCACGAACCTCGGCAACACCCTGGGCATCCAGCTCGTCGGGTCGTGGCTCGGCCTGATCATCACCTACCTGACGTTCACGCTGCCGTTCTCGATCTGGATGCTGGCCGGGTACTTCGAGACCATCCCGCGCGAGCTCGACGAGGCCGCGATGGTCGACGGTTCGGGTCCGATGGGGGCCCTGTTCCGGGTCATCCTGCCGTCGGCCCGCCCGGGTCTGGTGGCGGTCGGGATCTACTCGTTCATGACGGCCTGGGGTGAGGTCCTCTTCGCCTCGGTCATGACGAACGGCCTCGGTTCGACCCTGGCGGTCGGTCTGCAGCAGTACTCGACGCAGACGAACGTGTACTGGAACCAGGTCATGGCGGCGTCGCTCGTCGTGTCGATCCCGGTCGTGGCCGCGTTCCTCGTGGTCCAGCGCCAGTTCGTCGCCGGCCTGACCGCGGGTGCCGTGAAGTAGGAGGTCGCCCCCTTCCGCACGGCCCCCTTCCGCAAGACACCGGTGTTCGCGCTCGACGCCCCGCATGACGTGGTGCGCAGCGTGAACACCGGTGTCTTGCCGTTCCCCACCCGACGAACCGACGACCGACAGGATGGAAGCATGAGCGACGAGACCCGAGGGCGGCAGCTGCTGCCCGGACAGACCAGCCGTGTGCACGTGTACGACGTCGAATCCCGCACCTCGCGGCTCGTGTTCGAGTCGGCCACGGTGCTCGTGGAGGCGCCGAACGTGCTGGACGCCGAGACCCTGGTGCTCAACGGCGACGGCGACCTGTGGCTGCTGCGGCTGCCGTCGGCCGACAGCGGCACCGTCCTCGACGAGACCGCGCTCGTGCCGGTGCCGATGGACGGCGTCGACGAGATCAACAACGACCACGTGCTCGACCCGTCCGGCAGCTCCGTCGTGGTGAGCGCCCGTGACGGCGAGCTCTACCGCGTCCCGCTGCCCGAGGGCGGCGCCGCGACCCGGATCACCGACGTCGCGTCCGTCCTGCCCACCAAGCGGAAGTTCTACCTGCACGGCATCGCCCCCGACGGCAGCGCCCTCGCCGCGATCGTGGGGGAGCTGTCCGAGGACGGCGTCTGGACGACCGACGTCGCGATGGTCGACCCGGAGACCGGCGAGCCGACGTTCGTCACGCGGGACGAGCACCCCGACGACGGCTGCACCATCAGTCCGGCCGGCGGGATCCTGCTCTGGAACACGGAGCGGTTCACCCCCGGCACCGCGCAGCTGGCCGTGCGCTGGCCCGGGCACGACGGCCCGGTCCGCCTGACGAACGACGACCGGGTGAACTGGTTCCCGCACCTGTCGCCGGACGGCGCACACCTGCTCTACCTGTCGTACGAACCCGGCGTGCAGGGCCACCCGGCCGACCACCGCGTCGAGCTCCGGCTGCTGCCGGGTTCGCTCGTCCGCGGCGCACGGATCGCGGTCCAGCCCGAGACCCTGGTGGCACTCGACGGCGGGCAGGGGACGGTCAACGTGCCGCCGTGGGCCCCCGACTCGTCGTGGTTCGCGTACTGCGACTACCCGGTGGCCCGGTAGCGGCCGGCGCCAGCGCCGGGGCCTGCGGCGTCCTCACGCGCTGAGCGACAGTCCACGCGCCGCCGGACGCGTGGACTGTCGCTGAGCGCGAAACGCGGGAGGACGCCCCGCCCGCCGCCCGCCTCAGCTAGACCTCGCGGACCTGCCCCTGCTTGATGTGCAGGCGCCGCTCGGCACGCTTCGCGACCCACGAGTCGTGCGTGACGATGACGACGGTCAGTCCGCGCTCCCGCCACTGCTTCTCGATGAGCGCCATGATCTCGTCGCGGGTCGACTCGTCGAGCGCACCCGTCGGCTCGTCGGCGAGCAGCACGCTCGGGTTCTTCACCAGCGCCCGGGCGATCGCCACGCGCTGCTGCTGTCCGCCGGACAGCTCGGCCGGCAGGTGCTCCATCCGCTCGCCCAGTCCGACCTCGCGGAGGGCAGCGACCGCACGCTCGCGGACCTCACTCCGGGGCCGGTTCGCGAGCGACCCCGCGAACGCCGTCTCGACGTTCTCGAGAGCGGTCAGCGTCGGGATCAGGTTGAAGCTCTGGAACACGAAGCCGATCTCGGTCGCCCGCAGGTCGGTCAGCGCGCCGTCGCCGAGCTTCGCCACGTCGCGGTCGCCACCGAGGTGGATCGAGCCGGCACTCGGCCGGTCGAGTGCTCCGAGCATCTGCAGCAGCGTCGACTTCCCGCCGCCGGTCGGCCCCTGGACGGCCACGAGTTGCCCCTGCGGGATCGCCAGGTGGACGTTCGTCAGGGCGGTGACGGTCCGGTTCTTCTGCTCGTAGGTCTTGCTCACGTTCGTCAGCCGGTACATCGGACTGGAGGCGCGGCTCGCCTCCGCCTCGCCGGTCGCGGTGTCGGTGCTGGTCACGGTTGCTCCTGTCGTCGGTTCGGTCGTGTCGGTGCGGCCGGGCATCAGGCGACGCTCCGGAGCGCCTCGGCCGGACGGAGCCGGCTCGCGCGCCAGCCGCCGAGCGCGCCGGCGATGAGGCCGCCGAGGATCGCCAGGCCGATGGCCAGCAGGATGATCTCGACGGTCACCGGGGCGTGCAGGACCACGTCGGTCGTCGACGCGGTGCTCGCGCCACCGCCGAAGCCTCCGGCCGGTGCGCCACCCGTCGTGCCGCTGCCCGCGGCCGCGGTCGCTGCGCCTCCGGGCATGCCACCACCGCCACCGGCGCCCCCGCCGGTCGTGCTCGAGGCGCTCGCCGAGATCGTCGGACTGATGACGTTCACGACGAGGATGCCGATCAGGCCGGCCGCGGCGCCGAGCACGCCGCCGATCAGGCCCTGCACCAGGGACTCACCGGCCACCTGTCGGGTGATGCGGCCGTTCGACCAGCCGATCGCCTTGAGGGTCCCGAACTCGCGGGTGCGGCGGGTCACGCCGGAGATCGTGAAGAGGATCGCGATGAGGAACGCCGCGGCGAGCACGACGATCGACAGCCACTTGCCGAGGTTCGAGACCAGGCTCGACGCGGTGCTGAGCGACCCGGACACGCTCGAGGCCAGGTCGGCCTCGGTGGAGACGGTGGCGCTCGTCAGCTTCGCCTGCAGTGCGGACTTGATCGTGCTGACGTCGGAGGAGGACTCCGCGGAGACGTAGATCGACGTGACCTTGCCATCGAGGTCGGCCAGCGCCTGCGCGGTGTCGAGCGGGATGTAGGTGTTCGAGCCCGTGGTCGAGGCCGAGCCGGTGGAGCTGACGATGCCGATGACGGTGAAGTCGGTGCCGCCGATGTCGACGGTGTCGCCGACCGCCTCGGACTCGCTCTTCGCGTACGACGCATCGAGCACGACGACGTCCTTGCCCGCGTCCTTCGCGGCGAAGGTGCGCCCCTTCGTGAGTTCGGTGCTCGTGAGCGGACCGACCGCCGCGCCGGACACCGGGATGCCGGTCACCGTGAACGAGTCGACGCTGAACGACCCACCGCCGAACCCGCCGCCACCGCCGGTGTCCCCGCTCGGCGGGCCCTGCTGGGTCGTGCTGTCGCCGCCGGAGTCGCTGCTGCTGTCCGTGCTGCTGTCGTCGGTCGACTGCTGCTGGACCTGGCCGGAGAACGTGCTGTTCTCGAGGGTCAGCACACCCGTCGCGGCCTTGACGCCGTCGGTGCTCGTGATCGTGGACACGTTCGCGGCGTCCAGGGTGCTCGTGCCGCGCGCGACCGCGAGCCGCGACTGCGACAGGTCGGTCGAACCGCCGTCGTCGTCGCTGTCGCCCTGGCTGCCGAAGTCGAAGCTCGGACGCCCGCCGTTCGTCGACGCCGTCGCGGTCTTGGTGACGGTGATGTCGGTGCCGACGCCGTAGACGGACTGCAGGACGCTCGACTGCGCTGCCTGCACGCCACCCGAGATCGACGACACGATCACCACGAGGGCGATGGCCAGGGCCATCCCGATCGCGATGATGACCGTCTGCTTCTTGCGGTTCGTGAGTTCGCGCCTGAGGTAGGTCAGGAACATGGTTCTCCTCGGTGGTGGCCGGCTGGGGTCACCGGCCGCGCAGAGCACGCGGCGGGGCCGACGGAGGAGAACCTAGGCACGCTGTCGATGACCGACCCATCGCTCACCTATGAAGCGACCAAGGCCGCATCAGCCGACGTCGCCGTACCGCTGGCGTAGGTGCTCCGCGTACCCGCCGGGGGTCCGGCCGGCGAAACGCCCGCTCGTCACCACCGGCAGGTCGACGGTGGCGTCCACCCGGAGGCCCAGCGCCCGCGCCCGGGCCACCAGCCGTGCGTCCTCGTGCTCGGGTACGGGGTCGAACCCGCCGAGGCTGACGTACGCCGCGGCGAGCACGCCGAGGTTCGCGCCGTGCACGTGGCCGAGGGCAGCACCGGGCGGGTGCGCCTGCGTCCACCGGTCGAGCACCGCGGGCGCCAGGTCGTCCGGGTCGGGGACGACGGCGCCGACGAGCACCTGCGCACCGGACGCCAAGGCGTCGGACTGCTGGACGAGCCACCGTTCGTGCACCCGGGAATCGGCGTCGGTGTGGGCGAGCCACCGGGCCGCCGGGTCGCCGTCGTGCGTCCGGAGCGCGTGCGTCGCCCCGATGGTCCGTGCCCGACCGACCCCGACACGGTCCGTGGTCAGGACGTCGACCGGGTACCGCTCGACCACCGAAGCGGTGCCGTCCGTGCAGCCGTCGAGCACCACCGTGACGGCGGCGTCGACTCCGGGTCGCTCCGCGGCGAGCCGGTCGACGGCCACCAGGAGCGCGTCGAGGCACGCGGCGATCCGGTCCGCCTCGTCGTGCGCGGGGACGACGACGTCGACGCGTGCACGCGGTTCCGGTCGGGTCACCGGATGATCCCCTCGGCCCGGGCCACCGAGGTGACCGCCGGGCCGGGCAGGACGCTCAGGACGAAGTCCTCCTCCACGTGTCGGAGCAGGGCGGGACGCGGCCACCGTTCGGTCAGCCGCGCGTCCACCGCGTCACCGCTCGACACGGCCTCGTCGTCGGGGTGCCGCCAGTGGCAGGCCACGAGCACGCCGTCGTCGTCGAGCGATCCGAGCACACGGTCGATCGTCGCGTCGAGGTCGGCGGGCGACAGGTAGTACCCGACCTCGGACATCACCACCAGGTCCCAGCGCCCGTCCGGCCACTCCGACGGCAGGGCCGCCTGCACGAACCGCGCGGCCGGGGCGCGGCGGGCGGCACGCTCCAGCGGCGCCGCCGAGATGTCGGTGCCGAGCACGTCGTCCGCGCGTTCGGCGAGGGCGGCGGTCAGGACGCCGGTCGCACAGCCGAGCTCGAGCGCCGACCGGTAGCGCGGGCGGGGGAGCGCCGCCAGCGTCACGGCCCGCTTGCGCTGCTCGTACCAGGACCCGTCGAAGTCCCACCCCTCGGGCTTCCGGTCGTAGTGGGCGTCGAACGACTCGCGAGACCGCGACGGGGCCGGACCCGGCGCGAAGAACCACTCCGTCGTCCGGAGGTGGTGGGCGGCGTGCCGGTCGTCGACGATCGCCTCGTCTCCCGGCGCGGGCGAGAGGGGCCGGGTCTGCGACGGGTAGGCGACGAGGGCGGCACGCTTCCGGGCGACGAGGTCGTCGGGCAGCGACAGTGCCCGAACGTCGTCCCACGGGGCGACCGAGTGGTCCGGGTCGTCCCAGTGCCAGGCCCAGATCGGGTACGCGAGCAGGTCGACGTCGGGGGCGCTCGCCGCGGCGGCCTCGGCGACCTCGCCGGCGATGCGGTGGTCGCGGTGCCCGTCCCCTCGCCACGGCGCGACGAGCAGCACGGGGCGGGCGGCGCCTGCGAGCACGGTGTCGAGGGCGTCGACGACACGGTCTCGGTGTTCGCGGGTCGCGCCGTCCGGGATCCCCACCGAGGCCGACGTCACGTCGGGGCGCAGGGCGCTCAGGGCCGCCACGAACTCGTCGTCACGGGCGGCGGCGAGTGCTTCCGGGGTCGTCGTGGGGGAGTCCGGGTGGGAGCGCTCGCCGCGGGTGAGGAGCAGTACGTGCACGGGGACGCCGGCCTCTGCAGCGGCCGCGATCAGCCCACCGGCGCCGAGTGTCTCGTCGTCGGGGTGGGGTGCGACGACCACCACCGATCCGGTACCGGCGAGGTCGATCGCCGGTGCGTCCAGGCCGTCGAGGAACCCCGTCCACGCCGCCGGGTCGGTGCCCGGCTCGCGGTGGTCGAAGCTCACCACGCCACGCCGCCGCGCTCGAGCACCATCCGGCCGATGCGGGCGAGGTCGCGGGCGCCGTGGTCCTGCAGGACGTAGAGCTCGAGGTCGGCGACCCGCGCGGCGACGGCGGGGTCGGCGGTCAGCGGAGCCGGGCCGATCGTGGCGACCACCCGCTCGCGCACGGCGTCGACCGAACGGCGCACCCGCGACCGGACGGTCTGGGCGAGCAGCCGCCAGTCGGTGTCGTCGGAACCCGGGTCGGACCCGTCGATCCGGGCGGCGGCGTCGGCGAGGGCGTCCTCGGCGTCGGCGAGGTCGGCCACGGTGGCTCCGAGGGCGGCCTGCAGCAGCTCGGACTCCGGGTGCGCCGACGCGGTGTCACGCAGCACCCGGGCGAGCCCGACCGCACCGCCCCACCAGCAGGCCGCGACGCCGATGCCACCCCAGGCGAAGCCCGGACGGCGCAGGTACCAACCGGGAGTGCCGACGGGTCGTGCCAGGACGCCGTCGAAGTCGACCGGTCCGCTCGGCACGTCCGGCATGCCGCGTGCGACCCAGGCGTCGTCGTGCACGGTGACCCCGGGCTGTCGCAGGTCCACGGCGACGAGGACCCGCTCGTCGCCCAGGTGTGCGGTGACCAGGGCGTGCGAGAGCGTCGAGGCGAGCGAGCACCACGGCTTCGTGCCGTGCAGCAGGACCGTGCCGTCGTGCTGCGGCGCTGCGTCGAGCCGGAGGCCCGGCCCCTCGGCGGCGAAGACGCCCCAGGTCGAGCCGTCCGGGGCGTCGACCCCGGCCTGTGCCAGGATCCCGAGCGCGTCCAGGTGCGGTTCGACGGTGCGGGCGGTGGCGACGTCCGCCGCGGCGACCGCGGCGAGCGTGCCGAAGAACCCGCCGGCCGCACCGGCGGACAGGGGTGGGGTGGTGACGGCGACCGCCCGCGCGACCGCGAGGCGCTCCGTCGGTGACGAGCCGGGCCTCCCGGTCGTCCGTTCGATCCGCTCGGTGTCCAGGTGCCGGGCCGACGGGGGCCAGGCTGCAGATCGCAACATGCTCCCAACGTACGGAGCGGTAGATGGGGACGTGTCCTCGATCCACAGAACGCACTGGGCCGTGCCACAGACGACTCATAGGAACTTCTCGATACTCGAAGACGTGACCATCTCCCAGCCCGCAGCAGCCCCGCGCCTCACGCGTGCCGACGGAACCCCGTTGCGCATCCTGGTCGTCGACGACGAAGCCAGCCTCACCGACCTGTTGTCCATGGCGCTCCGCTACGAGGGCTGGGACGTCAAGAGCGCGAACGGCGGGCAGGACGCCCTGACGACCGCGCGGGAGTTCAAGCCCGACGCGATGGTGCTCGACGTGATGATGCCGGACCTCGACGGCCTGCAGGTGCTCAGCCGGCTGCGGCAGAACAACGACGACACCCCGGTGCTGTTCCTCACCGCGAAGGACTCCGTCGAGGACCGCGTGACCGGGCTCACCGCTGGCGGCGACGACTACGTCACCAAGCCGTTCTCCCTCGAGGAGGTCGTGGCGCGCCTGCGCGGGCTCATCCGCCGCTCGCAGATCTCGATCTCCGAGGCCGGCGACTCCCGCATCGTCGTCGGCGACCTGGTGCTCGACGAGGAGTCGTACGAGGTCTCCCGCGCCGGCCGGCCGATCGAACTGACCGCCACCGAGTTCGAGCTGCTCCGGTTCCTGATGCGCAACCCCCGTCGGGTGCTCTCGAAGGCGCAGATCCTGGACCGCGTGTGGTCCTACGACTTCGGTGGCAAGTCGTCGGTCGTCGAGATCTACATCTCCTACCTGCGCAAGAAGATCGACGCCGGTGAGACCCCGATGATCCACACGGTGCGCGGCGTCGGGTACGTCATCAAGCCGACCTCGTGACCCTGCGGCGTCGGCTCGTCCTGAGCATCGTCGCCCTCGTCGTCGCCGTCAGCGCGGTGATCGGGGCGGCCAGCATCATCGCGCTCGCCTCGATCCAGACCAGCGCGATCGACAAGCAGATCACCGGCGCCACCCACCGGGCGCAGCGGTACCTGCAGCAGAACCAGTCGGGGCAGCCGAGCATCGACCTGTCCCGACCGTCCGGCCAGGCCGCCGGTACCCTGACCGCGTACTTCGTCGACGGGCAGGTCGTCATCGCGAACGTGCTCGACGACTACGGCCGCCCGAGCGGGGTCCCGCAGACGAGCGCCGAGGCACTGGGGTCCGTCCGGGTGGACGCCGACCCGGAGACGATCGACCTCGGGTCGGACGTCGGGCGGTACCGCCTCGCCGCCGTCAACGTCGGCCCGGCCGTCCTGGTCGTGGGGCTCCCGATGGCCCCCGTCTACGACAGCGTCTGGAAGCTCTTCGGGGTCGTCCTCTCCGTCGTGGCGACCGCACTGGTCGCCGGTTCGGTCGTCGCCGCGTTCGTGGTCCGGCAGTCGCTCCGACCGCTCGAGCGCGTCGCGGAGACCGCGTCCACCGTCGCCCGCATGCCGCTCGACCGCAGCGACGCCCTCGACGGCGTCCGCGTGCCCGACACCGACCCCCGGACCGAGGTCGGCCGGGTCGGCAGCGCGTTCAACCGCATGCTGGGGCACATCGGCAGTGCGATGCAGGCGCGGGAACGCTCGGAGCAGAAGGTGCGGCAGTTCGTCGCCGACGCCTCGCACGAGCTCCGGACCCCGCTCGCCTCGGTGCGCGGGTACGCCGAGCTCACCCGGCGCATGGGCGGCGACCTGCCGAAGGACGTGGTCTACGCGATGAGCCGCATCGAGTCCGAGTCCATCCGGATGACCTCGATGGTGGAGGACCTGCTGCTCCTGGCCCGGCTCGACGAAGGCCGCGAGATCCAGTTCGCCGAGGTCGACCTGACCGGGCTGGTGCTCGACGCCGTGAACGACGCACACGCCGCCTCACCGGAACACCCCATCGAGGTCGACGTCCCGCCGGAGCCGGTGACCATCACGGGCGACGCCGCACGCCTGCACCAGGTCATCGTGAACCTCGTCACCAACGCCCGGACCCACACGCCCGAGGGCACCCGCATCACGGTGGGCCTCGCCCCGGTCGACGGCGGCGTGGACCTCACCGTGCGCGACACCGGCCAGGGGATCGACCCGGAGTTCCTGCCGAAGCTGTTCGAGCGCTTCGCCCGGGCAGACAGCTCGCGGTCCCGCACGGTCGGGTCGACCGGCCTGGGGCTCGCCATCGTGGACGCGGTCGTGCAGGCGCACGGCGGCCGGGTCGAGGTCACGAGCGAGCCGGGGGACACCGTGTTCACGGTGCACCTGCCCCGCGACCCGGCTGCGGCTGCCGCCGCGGCAGGGGCTGTCGCGTCGTCGTCGGCTGACCCGGCCGGGTCCGCGGACTGGTCGGCGACACCCGCTGCGGTGGACGGCACCCACTGACGGTCGGGAGGCGCGGGGCGGGGCCGCCCCGCGCCTCCAGTGGGGGTGTTTGGTGACGCCCACGGCGTCTGGTACAGTTCTCGAAGCCAAAGACCGCCGGATGTCGTGCTGCTCGCAACGTGTTTGTGAACATCGTGACCGAAGGTCCTCACTCGTGAGGCATCCCGCGCAGGTGTTCCGAACCACTCCTCCCGTTCTCGGGGGAGCAGCTCCGAGCCTCTGCGCCGGAGCTTTTTTCGTTTGTGGACCTGGGGCTGCCGGCAAGACCCCCAAGGAGAACCATGGCGAACAAGGAAGCTGCGGTCGCCGAGCTCACGGAGTCCTTCCGTAGCTCGAACGCCGTTCTGCTCACCGAGTACCGCGGTCTCACGGTCGCGCAGCTCAAGGAGCTCCGCAACTCGATCCGTGAGCACGCCACGTACGCCGTGGTGAAGAACACGCTGACCAAGATCGCGGCGAACAACGCCGGCATCTCGTCGTTCGACGACGAGCTCGCCGGTCCGTCCGCTCTCGCCTTCGTCCACGGTGACACCGTCGCCGTCGCGAAGTCGCTGCGTGCATTCGCCAAGGCGAACCCCGAGCTCGTGGTGAAGGGCGGTTACTTCGACGGTAACCCGCTCACCGCGACCGAGGTGGACAAGCTCGCCGACCTCGAGTCCCGTGAAGTGCTGCTCGGCAAGCTCGCCGGCGCACTCAAGGCCTCGCTGTTCGGTGCTGCGTACCTGTTCCAGGCACCCCTCTCGCAGGCCGTCCGCACCGTGGACGCCCTTCGCGAGAAGCAGGAGTCCGCGGCCTGATCAGGCTCGCGTTCATCAACCACACGTACTAGCTAGTAGTAGGAGAAAATCATGGCGAAGCTTTCGCAGGACGAGCTCATCGAGGCCTTCAAGGAGCTCACGCTCATCGAGCTCTCGGACTTCGTGAAGAAGTTCGAAGAGGTCTTCGAGGTCACCGCGGCCGCCCCGGTCGCCGCTGCCGCCCCCGCCGGCGCAGCTGCTCCGGCCGAGGCCGCTGAGGAGAAGACCGAGTTCGACGTCATCCTCAAGTCCGCTGGTGACAAGAAGATCCAGGTCATCAAGGAGGTCCGTGGCCTGACGTCGCTCGGCCTCGGTGAGGCCAAGGCGCTCGTCGAGACCGCCGACGCCAAGATCCTCGAGGGTGCGAACAAGGAGACCGCCGACAAGGCGAAGGCGACCCTCGAGGCCGCTGGCGCCACGATCGAGCTCGCGTAGTCTCGACCGTTCCGGTCACGAAGGCCGCTGCCCCTCGGGGCGGCGGCCTTCGTCGTGTGCGGGGCGCTTTGCCTTTCGCCGAGACTCGGCTGAGCGGGCATCTTGCCGGCCTCTGAAGCGGGAAGTTGTCCGTTGGGCCGAGACTCGACCCGGCGCAGGAGCCGCTCACGGAGTGATCAACACCGCGTGCGATCGAAGCAGCGCACGAAGCCGGTCGAGGCTCTCGAGGTGCCACCAGGTCACTCGGATGACGGACCGAACTTCTCGGCGGGTACGGATGCGGTCCTCGCGGCGCTTCTCCTGCCATAGGACGTCGCCGGGATCCCGACCTGCGAGCATCTCGCGGTCGACGTACTTCTGCTTGCCATCGAACTCGACGACGACTCCGGCGTCGGGCAACCAGAAGTCGACGCGGTCGCGGAACCCGTTCGTGACGAACTCATGCTGCGGGTGGATGTTCGTCACTCCCAGTTGCACGAGTCGGATCGAAGAGTAGGACTCACCGGGTGACTCGTGTGCCGGATCGAGCGCAGCGGCGACGAGCCGAGCCCTCCGGCCACCACGCGATGCGGGCGGAGGCAGGTGCTCCTCGAACACCTTCCTGTCGATCGCCTTCATGCGTACCGCGTGGTCGATGGCCACGGAGGCTACCGCCGGGTCGCACGTTCGCGCGACGGCCATCGCCGTTCCGAGCGCATCGACCACGGGGACGCCGTCGAATCGGCTGGGGCCGAGGCGCAGGCCAGCGGGGTCGATGCCGTGTCGAATGAGCCCGACCCGGTGTTCGACACCGACCAGCTCCCAGTCGACGACGTGAATCCGCTCGGGAGCCGGCCCGATCAACGGCCAGCCATGGATGAGTGCAGCCGTGACGTGGGAGAACGCGCTGGTCGGACTCAGGTCGGGAGCGACAGCCCAAGCCATGGCGAGGTGCTTGTCCGACGTGTCGAGTGAATCCCACACCCGCTTGTCCAGGTAGACACCCGCACGGAGCCGGACGACTCGCCCAGCGGCATGGAGCCGTCGGAGTTGTCGTGCTCGCGATGGATCCGACGGCTCGGCGCGGAGGAGATCGGGCCGTGTCCGGTGCAGTTGCATGATGCGAGTGTGCAGACTCGGATCTGTGCCGTGTGCCCTCCGGTGGGATCTGTGGAGAGCGGGAGTGCACGACTGTCTCGAAAAAGGTGCCGAGTCTCGCCTGGGCAGACACTTTCGCGCCTTCGTGTGCAGTGAAGAGTCCGCCTGGCCGAGACTCGGCGCGGCGCGGCGCGGCGCGGCGCGGCGCGGGTGGGCGCGGCGCGGCGGGCGCGTCAGCGCAGCGTGCTGTGGCGGCGGCCGTAGGCCAGGTAGAGCAGGGCGCCGGCGGCCATCCAGATGCCGAAGGCGATCCAGGTGGTGGCGCCGAGGAACACCGCGAGCAGCACGCAGCTCAGGGTGCCGAGGATCGGCACGACGGGGAACAGCGGCACCCGGTACGAGCGCTCCAGGTCGGGCTGCGAGCGGCGGAGCACGATGACGGACACGTTCACCAGGGCGAAGGCGACGAGGGTGCCGATGCTCGTCGCGTCGGCGAGCTCACCGAGGGGCACGAGTGCGGCGACGATCGTCACGGCGATCCCGGTGATGAGCGTGTTCGCGATCGGGGTGCCGGTGCGACGGGAGACCCGCCCGAAGACCTTCGGTACCAGGCCGTCGCGGGACATCGTGAGCAGGATGCGGGTCTGGCCGTACAGGACGGTGAGGACGACGCTCGCGATCGCGACGACGGCGCCGATCGAGAACACCAGGGCGACGAGCGGCTGCCCCGTGACGTCGACGACGATGCGGACGAGTGACGCTTCGGACGACGAGAACGCCGTCCACGAGCGGGCCCCGACGGCGGCGATCGCGACGAGGATGTACAGCGCCGTGATGAGCGCGATCGAGCCGATGATCGCCCGGGGCAGGTCACGGCGGGGGTTCTTGGCTTCTTCACCGGCGGTCGAGGCGGCGTCGAAGCCGATGTACGAGAAGAACAGCCGTGACGCGGCGGCGGTGACCCCGGCGGCGCCCATCGGGGCCAGCGGCTCGAAGTTCTGCGCCCGGAACGCCGTGAACGCCACGACGACGAAGAAGACCAGCAGGGCGATCTTGACGATGACCATGACCGTGTTCACCCAGGCGCTCTCGCGGGCACCGGGCAGCAGCACGACGGTGGCGAGCAGGACCAGGACCGCCGCGGGCAGGTTGACCACGCCGCCGTCGATCGGGGGAGCGGAGAGTGCGGTGGGCAGGTGCAGGCCGAACACGCGGAGGGTCTCGTCGACGTACTCGCTCGCACCCACCGCGACCGCGGCCACCGAGACGGCGTACTCGAGCACGAGGCACCAGCCGCAGATCCAGGCGATGCCCTCGCCCATCGTGGCGTACGTGTACGAGTAGCTGGACCCCGACGTCGGGACGGCGCCCGCCATCTCGGCGTAGGACAGCGCGGACAGCAGCGCGGCGATCCCCGCGACGACGAACGAGATCCAGACGGCGGGACCGGCGAGCGGGACCGCGGTGCCGAGGACGACCAGGATGCCGGTTCCGAGCGTGGCCCCGACGCTGATCATCGTCAGCTGCCAGACGCCGAGCGACCGACGGAGCGGTTCACCGTTCACACCACGGGAGGCTTCGGCCTGCAGCTGCTCGATCGGCTTGCGGCGGGCGAGCTGCGCCCCCAGGGACGTGGGACGTGACGGCGCGGACGACATGGGACCTCGGTGGTGCGGGGACGGGGACGGCACATGCTCGCACGCCCCCTGAACGGGGTCAAATACTGCGGTGCTGTGGAGTGGCGGTCGATGTCCGAGCGCGGGGCTACGGTGGCTCCATGAGCATGGGACACGGCGGGCGAGGCGGCGGTCCGCGCGGGGGTGGGCGCATCTCGAGCGGCGACTTCCGCGCGCAGAAGGCCGCCAACGCCGAGGCGCCGAAGATCCCGCACCTGGTCCGGCGCATCGCCGCGCTGTTCGAGCCGCACCGCCGGGCGATCATGCTCACGGTCGTCCTCGTGCTGGTCGGTGCGGCCATCTCGGTCGTGCCGCCACTGCTCACCCAGCAGGCGTTCGACCGGGGGCTGTTCCCGCCGTCGGGTCGCCCCGACGTCCCGGTGCTGGTCGAGCTCGTGTCCGCGATGGTCCTGCTCTGGATCGCGAGCGCCGGGGTCGGCGTCTGGCAGACGTACCTGACCGCGACGGTCGGCAACAAGGTCATGGGGGCGATGCGGATGCGCCTGTTCGCGCACCTGCAGCGGATGGAGCTCGCGTTCTTCACCCGCACCAAGACCGGCGTCATCCAGTCACGCCTGCAGAACGACGTCGGCGGCGTGGCGAGCGTGCTGAACAACACGATCTCGTCGGTGCTCGGCAACACCGTGACCGTGATCGCCGCCGTGGTCGCGATGCTCCTGCTGAGCTGGCAGATGACGCTGGTCGCCGTGGTCCTGCTGCCGCTGCTCGTGATCGCGCAGCGCCGCGTCGGCCAGGTCCGGGCCCGCATCGCCGCGCAGACGCAGGAGTCGCTGTCCGACATGACGGCCATCACGCAGGAGGCGCTGAGCGTCTCGGGCATCCTGCTCGCGAAGAGCTTCAACCAGCAGGCCAGCGAGACCCGCCGCTACGGGGACGAGAACCGCAACCAGATCACCCTGCAGGTGCGCCAGCAGATGTCCGGGCAGTGGTTCTTCGCGATCGTGCAGATCTTCCTGTCGATCATCCCGGCGATCATCTACGTCGTCGCCGCGTACCTGATCATCGGTGACGTCCCGATCACGGCCGGAACGATCGTCGCGTTCACGACGGTGCAGTCCCGGCTGCTGTTCCCGACGGTCGGGCTGCTGCGCGTGGTCCTCGACCTGCAGACCTCCGGTGCGCTCTTCGCCCGCATCTTCGAGTACTTCGACCTCGAGCCGGCCATCACGGACTCGCCGACCGCCCGGCCCGTGGACGAGTCGAAGGTCGGCCACGTCGCCTTCGACAACGTCGTCTTCACCTACCCCGACGGCGAAGCCGACAAGCCGACCCTGCGCGGGGTGTCGTTCGAGCTCCGCCCCGGGCAGTTCGCGGCCTTCGTCGGTCCCTCCGGCGCGGGCAAGACGACGGTGTCCTACCTGGTGCCCCGGCTGTACGAGGCGACCGAGGGATCGGTGCGGTTCGCCGGGCAGGACGTCCGCGACCTGGTGCACGAGGACCTGATGCGGCACGTCGGCATCGTCAGCCAGGAGACGTACCTGTTCCACGCCACGATCGGCGAGAACCTGCGGTACGCCAAGCCCGACGCCACCGACGACGAGCTCGAGCGTGCGGCCCGTGCGGCGAACATCCACGACACGATCGCGTCGTTCCCGGACGGCTACGACACCGTCGTGGGGGAGCGCGGCTACCGCTTGTCCGGTGGTGAGAAGCAGCGCATCGCCATCGCCCGGGTCATGCTGAAGGACCCGCCGGTGCTCGTCCTCGACGAGGCGACCAGCGCGCTCGACTCCATCTCGGAGCACGTCGTGCAGACGGCGCTCGACACGGCGGCGGCCGGCCGGACCACCATCTCGATCGCGCACCGGCTCTCGACGATCCGCGACGCCGACGTCATCTTCGTCCTCGACCACGGCCAGATCGTCGAGCAGGGCACGCACGACGAACTCCTCGCCCTCGACGGCACGTACGCGCAGCTGCACCGGCAGCAGAACACGTCGGCGGACGTCGTCCGCCCCTGACGGTCGTGGTCGCGACCGGGCGCCGGACAGGAGGCCCGTGGCGGCGCCCGCACGGGCCTCCCGTCCGGCGCGCAGCGCGACCAGGGCACGTCGCCCGCCGCGGGATCCCGGTGCGTTGTCCGCACACGACACATCCCAGCGGGACGCGGTGACCGCGTCCTAGACTCGACGGCGTGCGTTACGCGAACTCCGTCGTCGACCTCGTCGGCGACACCCCGCTCGTCAAGCTCAACCGGGTGACCGAGGGGGTGCGGGCGACCATCCTGGTGAAGGTCGAGTACCTGAACCCCGGTGGGTCGTCCAAGGACCGCATCGCCACCCGGATCATCGACGCGGCCGAGGCCTCCGGCGACCTGCGCCCCGGCGGCACCATCGTCGAGCCGACCTCCGGCAACACCGGCGTCGGTCTGGCCCTGGTCGCACAGCAGCGCGGCTACCGGTGCGTCTTCGTGCTGCCCGACAAGGTCGGCGAGGACAAGCGCAACGTGCTCACGGCGTACGGCGCCGAGATCGTCGTGACCCCGACCGCGGTCGCGCCGGAGCACCCCGAGTCCTACTACTCGGTGTCGGACCGGCTCGTGCAGGAGATCCCCGGCGCCTACAAGCCGAACCAGTACGCGAACCCGAACGGTCCCCGCAGCCACTACGAGACCACCGGTCCGGAGATCTGGCGCGACACCGATGGGAAGATCACCCACTTCGTCGCGGGCGTCGGCACCGGCGGCACGATCTCGGGCACCGGACGGTACCTGAAGGAGGCGTCCGACGGCGGCGTCCGCATCGTCGGGGCCGACCCCGAGGGCTCCGTGTACTCCGGCGGCACCGGTCGCCCGTACCTGGTCGAGGGCGTCGGCGAAGACTTCTGGCCGAGTGCGTACGACGCCGGCGTGCCGGACGAGATCATCGCCGTGTCCGACGCCGACTCCTTCGCGATGACCCGGCGCCTGGCGCGCGAAGAAGGACTGCTCGTCGGCGGTTCGAGCGGCATGGCCGTCGTCGCGGCGCTCCGCGCGGCCGGGGACCTGACCGAGGACGACGTCGTCGTCGTGCTGCTGCCGGACGGCGGCCGCGGCTACCTCGGCAAGATCTTCAACGACCGGTGGATGCGCTCCTACGGCTTCGCCGAGACCGATGACGAGCGCACCGTCGGCTCGCTCATCGCCGGCAAGGACGGCCGCCTGCCCGACCTGGTGCACGCGCACCCGGCGGACACGGTGCGCGACGTCGTCGACATCATGACCAAGTACGGCGTCTCGCAGATGCCCGTGCTCAGCGCGGAACCGCCCGTCGTCATCGGCGAGGTCGTCGGCGCCGTCGAGGAGAAGGCGCTGCTCGAGCAGGTCTTCACCGGCGCCGCGAAGATGTCGGACGCGCTCACCGGTTTCGTCGGCGACCCGCTGCCGCTCATCGGCGTCGGCGAGTCGGTCTCCGCGGCGCGTCGTGCGCTCGAGTCGGCCGACGCGCTCCTCGTCGTCGAGGACGGCAAGCCCGTCACCGTGCTGACCCGGCACGACCTCCTCACCTACCTCTCCGAGTAAGGAACCACCGAGCATGACCGAGTTCAGCACCCGGGCCGTCCACGCCGGCCAGGAGCCCGACGAGATCACCGGCGCCGTCATCCCGCCGATCCACCTGACGTCGACGTACGTGCAGGACGGCGTCGGCGGCATGCGCAACGGCTACGAGTACTCGCGCGCCGGCAACCCGACGCGCGACTCGCTGCAGGTGCTCCTCGCCGACCTCGACGGTGGCGTCGCGGCGTCGTCGTTCGCGTCCGGGCTCGCCGCCGAGGACGCCCTGCTCCGCGCCGCGCTGGTCCCGGGTGGCCGTGTCGTGATGGGCAACGACGTGTACGGCGGCACCCACCGCCTGGTGAGTCGGCTGCACGTGCCGTGGGGCGTCGAGCTCGTCGTCGTCGACATGAGCGACCTCGACCAGGTCCGCGCGGCGCTGCAGGGCGCGCCGGCCACCACGGTGCTGTGGGTCGAGACGCCGACGAACCCGCTCATGAAGATCGCCGACATCGCCGCGCTCGCGACCCTCGGGCACGAGTCGGGCGCCCTGGTGGTCGTCGACAACACGTTCGCGTCGCCGTACCTGCAGCAGCCGCTGTCGCTCGGTGCCGACGTCGTCGTGTACTCGACCACGAAGTACCTCGGCGGACACTCCGACGTCGTCGGCGGAGCCGTCGTGCTGGCGGACGAGGAACTCGCGGCGAAGGTGCAGTTCCTGCAGTTCGGCGCGGGGGCGATCTCGTCGCCGTTCGACGCCTACCTGACCACCCGTGGCATCAAGACGCTCGCGGTGCGGATGGAGCGGCACTCGCGGAACGCGCAGGCCGTCGCGGAGGCGCTCGTCGTCGCGCCCGGCGTCGAGCGGGTCTACTACCCGGGCCTGCCCGACCACCCGGGGCACGACGTCGCCGCCCGCCAGATGCGCGGCTTCGGCGGGATGCTCTCGGTCGCGCTGTCCGGCGGCGCGGAGGCGGCGAAGCGGTTCGCGGAGTCGACGGAGCTGTTCGCCCTGGCCGAGTCGCTCGGTGGCGTGGAGTCGCTCATCGGGTACCCGAGCGAGATGACCCACGCGTCGGTGAAGGGCACCGAGCTGGCCGTGCCGGAGAACGTCGTCCGGCTGTCGGTGGGGATCGAGGACGCCGGCGACCTGGTGGCGGACCTGGAGCAGGCGCTGGCGCGCTGACGCGTGACCTGCTGACGCTGCCACAGCGTCACCCCTCGCCCCTACGATGTCCCAGGTGAGCACAACGGCGTCGCGGACCAGTCTGCTGAGCGGGCCGTACGCCCTCGCGACGATCGGCATGGTCGCGATCGTCGGCGTCGCGGCGTTCCAGAACCTGGCGATGACGACGATCATGCCGGTGATCAGCCGTGACCTCGACGGCGAGACCCTGTACGCGCTCGCCTTCGCCGCCCCGCTCGCCGCCGGGGTGCCGGGGATGGTGCTCGCGGGCAACTGGACCGATCGCGCCGGTGGCCGGATCGTGGCGTGGGTGTCGGCGGCGTTCTTCGCGGTGGGGACCGCCGTGGTCATGCTCGCGCCGACCATGGAGGTGTTCCTGGCCGGTCGGCTCATCGAGGGGTTCGGTGCCGGGGCCATCGACGTGGTGCTGTACGTGCTGGTCGCCCGGATCTTCCCCGCCGAGCTGCACGGGCCGGTGTTCGCCGGGTTCGCCGCCGCCTGGGTCGTGCCGGCGTTGATCGGCCCCGCCCTGGCCGGCATCGTCACCGACACCTGGGACTGGCACTGGGTGTTCGCCGGGGCGCTGGCGATCGCGCTGGTCGCCTTCGCCCTGCTCGTGCCGACCCTCGGCCGGGTGCACGCCCCGGTCGCGTCGCTCCGCCCGCCGTGGCAGCGGGTCAGGATCGGCTGGTCGGTGGCCGCTGCCGTGTCGATCCTGCTGCTCAACGTCGCGCCCGACCTGACCCCGTGGGGCATGGTCGCGGCGGTGCTCGTCGGGCTGGTCGGCACCTGGTTCGCCCTGCGGCCGCTGCTGCCGACCGGGACGTTCCGGGCCGCGGCCGGGCTGCCGTCGGTCGTGCTGCTGCGCGGGCTCGTCGCGGCGTCGTTCTTCGGCAGCGAGGCGTACGTGCCGTTCCTGCTGCAGGCCGAACACGGGTTGTCGCCGTCGGCTGCGGGGCTGGCCCTGACGGTGGCGGCACTCAGCTGGGCAGCGTCGAGTTGGGCGCACGGTCGTCTGGGGGAGCAGCGGCTCACCGCCCGTCGCACCTTCGGGGTCGGGCTCACGCTGGTGCTCGTCAGCCTGGTGACCGCGCTCGCGGTCGCGACGTTCGACCTGTCGTGGTGGGTGCTGGTCGCCGGCTGGTTCGTCGGTGGCGCGGGCATGGGCGCGATCTACCCGCGCGCCTCGATGCTGACCCTGCGGTTCTCCCGCGAGGGCGACGACGGCTTCGCGAGTTCGGCCCTGACGATCGCGGACGCCGCGGGCAGCGTGATCGGTCTCGCGGTGACCGGCCTGCTCTTCACCGCGACCGGTGGCGCCGACGGCACGGTGTCGTTCCCCCTGGTCTTCGCGGCGATGATCGGTTTCGCTGCTCTGGCGATCGCGGCCGTCCGACGGCTCGGCCCCGTGCCCGCGCCGGCGACGACGGTCGCGGCAGGCTCGGGCGGATCCGTCCCGTCGCCGAATCCGTCGTCGCACGGGCCGGCTGCCGGGTAGCGTGGCAGACCGGACCGAAGAGGAGACCACCGTGCTGCGCATCGTCGCCGTGACCGTCGCCCTGGCGGCGGCCCTGACCCTGGCAGGGTGCCAAGGCACGACGTCGGCTGCCCCCACGCCGGTGCAGAGCACCGACCTGACGAGCTCCGACGGCGGTTTCGACAAGCAGGCCGTGATCGGCGTCGTCCTGCTCCACGACGACGCGGCCCTCGCCGCCCGACTCCGTACCGACCTGACCGACGCCGGGTTCCGACCCGACGTCCGGGTCGCTCCGGCATCGGGCGCGGCGGCGTCACAGCAGACCGCGGTGGCTCAGCTCGTGCGCAAGGGGGCCAAGGCCCTGCTCGTGCACGCCGCTCGACCGTCCGCGCTGACCGGTGTGATCCAGACGGCCCACGACGCCGGGGTCGTCGTGGTCTCCCTCGGCGATCCGCTGCCCGCGACCGGCACCGGTGGCGACGGGGTGTCCGCCGACTACCGCGTGCCGTCGGTGGGCGACGACGCGGACGTCGCGGCGACGGCGGTCGAGGTCGTGCAGTCCCTGCAGCGCGGCGAGAAGCCGGAGGCCGACCCGGCGGACGGCGACACGACCGACGCCGAGTAGGCACGCGCAGCACGAGCACGGCCGGAAGCCAGCACCCACGGGAGCACGGGCGCGCAGGCGATCACACGATCGGGTGCAACGGTCCGCTCAGCTCCACCACGCCGGGAACGACAGCGTGATCGTCTCCACCAGCGCCTTCCGCGACCGACGTGGCCCGGCGAGCCAAGCCTCGATCGCCCCGACGAAGCCCTGCGCCACGAACCCCGCGGCGACGTCGTCGAGCAGGTCGGGCCGGCGTGCGGGGTCGAGCTCGCGGATGTGCAGGGCGCTCGACACCGTGAAGTGCTCGACGAGCAGCCGGTGCAGTGACGCGTCGTTCGGGTCCGGCAGCGCCTTGCCGTAGATGTCGCGGTGTGTCGTCACGTGCTCGACCACGGCGTTGATGCCGCGCCGGGTGATGGCTGCGAGCTCGTCGGCTCCGGCGCCCCGGTCGGCCGCGGCTCGGCGCTCGTCGGCGTCGTCCTGCCGGATGCGGTCGAGTTCCGGCGTCAGGACGTCGGCGAGCAGCGACCCGGGGGAGACGGCGTGCGAGTAGAACGTGGCCCGGTTGATGCCGGCGGCACGCGTGACGTCGGCGACGGTGATCTCCGAGACCGGTCGGTCCGCGGCGAGTCGCAGGATCGCCTCGCGCAGCGCTGCAGTGGTGTGCAGGATCCGGGCATCCACCATGACGCCCACCCCCTTCTGATCCGCTTCACCCGGAAGGCCCCCGAGCAGTCCGACGGTACCGCATGGTCCCCGCGCGGCCGAGTGGCAGCACGAGCCGCTTCACGCGGGCGGCCGGCACGGGCGGCGCCGAGCACGCACCGGCGACCGTAGGATGGTTCCGCGGACGAATCGATTCGATCGACCCGCGATCACCCCCGCCCCCTCATCGTCGAAGGACTCCTGTCTCGTGACCGCGCCCGCCACCACCGGTTCGCTCCGGGTCGTCCTGCACCCGGGAGACTCGCTCTCCCGCGGGCAGCGACTCGTCTACGTCTTCGTCCTGGGCGCCCTCACGGCGCTCGGTCCGTTCACGATCGACCTGTACCTGCCGGCGTTCCCGGCGATCAAGGACCAGTTCAGCGTCACCGACGGCGCGGTCCAGCTGACGCTCACCGCCACGACGCTCGGCTTCGCCATCGGGCAGCTCCTGGTCGGCCCGTGGAGCGACAAGGTGGGCCGCCGACTACCGCTGATCATCGCGACGACGGTGCACATCGCCGCGTCGATCGGTGCCGCCACCGCGCCGGACATCGAGCTGCTCGCGGTGTTCCGCGTGCTGCAGGGCATGGGCGCCGCAGCCGGTGGTGTCGTCGCGATGGCGACGGTGCGCGACCTGTTCGGCGGCAAGCCGCTCGTGCGGATGCTGTCCCGCCTGGCGATGGTGAACGGCCTGGCGCCGATCCTCGCGCCGCTCATCGGTTCGCAGATGCTGCAGTTCACCAGCTGGCGCGGCATCTTCGTCTTCCTCGCCTGCTACGGCCTGGCGGTGGTGATCGCGTCGATCCTGCTCATCGTCGAGACCCTGCCGCCGGCCCGCCGGCACGAGGCCGGGCACTCCACCATCGGCCAGCGCTACAAGGCGCTGTTCTCCGACCGGATCTTCGTCGGTGTCGCGCTCATCGGCGCCATGGTGTTCAGCGGTCTGTTCTCGTACCTCAGCGCGTCGCCGTTCCTGTTCCAGCAGGTCTACGGGCTCGACGCGCAGCAGTACGGGCTGCTCTTCGCCGTCAACTCGGTCGGGGTCGTCCTCGGCGTGCAGATCTCGTCGCGGCTCGCCCAGCGGGTCGGTCCGCAGTGGATCCTGGCGTGCTCGACCGCGACCCTGCTGCTGGCGTCCCTCGCGATCATCGTCCTCGACCAGCTCGGTGCCGGTCTGGTCGGCGTGCTGGTGCCGCTGTGGTTCTTCATCGCCGCGTGCGGGTTCTCGTTCCCGCTGGTCCAGGTCATCGGTCTCGCTGCCCACGGGAAGGAAGCGGGGACCGCGGCCTCGGTGCTCGGTGCCCTGAACTTCGGCGTCGCCGGGCTCATCTCGCCGGTGGTCGGCTGGCTCGGCATCACGACGGCCACCCCGATGGCGATGGTGATGGCGTCGACCGCCGCCGTCGCGATCCTGATGCTCTGGTTCGTGGTCCGCCCCCGGACGGTCCCCGCGCTGTCGCACTGACGACCCGGACCGCCGGGCCGCCGGCGAGGCGGCGCGGCGAGCCGAGGAGCTCGCCGCCGCGCCGGCGGCGGAGGAGCAGCGGGAGGCACCGCCGACGCGGAACCCGCGGTCGTCGGGTCCCCGCCACCCACCGGCCTGGAGGCGCGGCTCGCGCCCGACGCGGAGCCCGCCCCTCCGGCAGCACCGGCTCCCACCGCCCCTGCCGGGGCGGTCGAGGCGACCGCCCCGGACCCGGTGGCGACGGCGGAAGGTCTCGCCGGTCGGTCAGCGGGCGTTGAGGCCGGCGAACTCGACGGCGAGCAGCCCGCCCACGACCAGCACGACGAGGCCGCCGACGAGCAGGAACGCCGACCGCTGCTCGTACCAGGCGCGGCTCGTCGGGTAGCGCTTCGCGAAGGTGCGGGCGGAAACCGGCCGGGCCTCCTCGACGACCTGGACGCCGAGCGCGTCGACCACCCGGTCGAGTCCGTCGTCACCCCACACGTCGGCACGGAGCCGGAAGAGGTGGGTGCCGGTCCGGTCGAAGGCGACGAGCTCCCGCACGGTCCGGTCGACCGACGAGCCGAACGTCGTGGCGAGCACCAGGCTGTGCACGCGGTCGCGGGGGATCCGACGGTGCGCCGTGAGGACGCCACGGATCGTCAGGCCGGCGTCATCGATCCCGATGAACGCGGTGTGCAGTCGGACGAACACGATGCCGACGGCCGCTGCCATCGCGACGACGGCCCCGGCGAACACGGCCCACGTTCGGAACGGGAACGAGACCCAGACCAGGGCGACGGCGAGCGGCACGGCCGAGAAGGCGATGCTCAGCGCGGTGGAACGGACGAGGGACCGGCGCGGACGGAGGACCGTGTCGAAGACGGCGGGTCGCACGGGTACTGCCGCGGGCACGGTGGTGTCCCCCATGGCGCGTCTCCTCGTCCCCTCGGGTGTTCCGGGCACGCTGATCAGCACGCCCTCCGAGCGACGCCCCTGCCGCTCGATGCACCGCGGTCGGCTCGTCCCGGAGCCGTTCGCTCGGCCAGCATAGGCGACCGACGGGTACCGGGGACAGCCCGTTCCACCCCTGGTCGGCGTTTCCCGGTCAACTGAGGGGGAACAGGGCACGCGCTCGTCCGCAGGGTGGGGGACCGATCGCAACCGGAACGACGAAGGACCCGCGCCGATCGGTGCGGGTCCTTCGTGGGTGGTTCTGCCTTGCTCGCTGCGGAGAATGGGGGATTCGAACCCCCGAGGGCTTGCACCCAACACGCTTTCCAAGCGTGCGCCATAGGCCACTAGGCGAATTCTCCTGACACCGTCTCGCGACGGCGACACCCAATGGTACAGGTTCTCCGCGGTGCTCACGACCGCGTGTCGTCGGCGCCGGTGCTCCCAGATGTCGTGACATGTGCGGCGACTACCCTGGGCGTCGTGTCGACCCGCATCTACATCACGTCAGCAGAAGGGCACACGGGCAAGAGCACCGTCGCGCTCGGTGTCCTCGAGACCCTTGCCCGGTCCGTCGGTCGCGTCGGCGTGTTCCGGCCCGTCGCCCGCTCGGTCGTCGAACCCGACTACGTGCTCGAGCTGCTGCTGCAGCACACGGCCGTCGGCATCTCGTACGACGACGCGGTCGGGGTCACCTACGACGACGTGCACGCCGACCCCGAGGCGGCGCTCGGCACCATCGTCACCCGGTTCGCCCAGGTCGAGCGGCAGTGCGACGCCGTCGTGGTGCTCGGGTCCGACTACACCGACGTGGGCAGCCCCACCGAGCTGTCCTTCAACGCGAAGGTCGCCGCGAACCTCGGCGCCCCGGTGCTCCTCGTGCTGGGTGGCCGCGACGCCGCCGAACGCGCGGCCCGCACTCCCGAGGGCATGGCGCAGGTGGCGGACGTCACGACGAGCGAGTTGCGGGCGGCACACGCGCAGCTGTTCGGCGTCGTGGTGAACCGCGCCGACCCGGACGCCCTGGCCGCCATCGTGACGAGCGTCGAGCAGGCCGTGCACGACGACCACCCCGACGTCCCGGTGTGGGCGATCCCCGAGGACCGCGTCCTCGTCGCCCCGACGGTCCGCGCCCTGCTGCAGGCCACCGGCGCCACCCTGGTCCGCGGTGACGACGCCCTGCTCGACCGCGAGGCCCTCGGCACCGTCGTCGCGGGCATGAGCATGGAGAACGTCCTGCCCCGGCTCATCGAGGGCGGCATAGTCGTCGTCCCCGGTGACCGGAGCGACGTCCTGATCGCCACGCTGCTCGCCAACCAGTCCGAGACGTTCCCGAGCCTGGCCGGCGTCATCCTGAACGGCGGGTTCGAGATCGCCCCGCAGGTGTCCCGGCTGCTCGAGGGCCTGTCGAGCTCGCTGCCGATCGCGCAGAACGACCTCGGCACGTACGACACCGCCCTCCGGATCACCCAGACCCGTGGCCGCCTGGCCGCCGACTCGCCCCGGAAGGCCGACCTGGCGCTCGCCCTGTTCGAGCAGCACGTCGACGCCGAGGCCCTGCGCGACCGCCTGCAGCTCGCCCCGTCCGGGGTCGTCACCCCGCTCATGTTCGAGCACGGCCTGCTCGACCGGGCGCGCAGCTACGGCAAGCGCATCGTCCTGCCCGAGGGCGAGGACGACCGCATCCTCCGCGCCGCCTCCACCCTGCTGCAGCGCCAGGTCTGCGAGCTCACGATCCTCGGCGACCCCGCCGCCATCCGCACGCGGGCGACCGAGCTCGGCCTCGACCTCGAGGCCGCGCAGCTCGTCTCGCCGTTCGACCCCGAGCTGCGGGAACGCTTCGCCGAGGAGTACACCCGGCTCCGCGCCCACAAGGGGATGTCGATCGAGCTCGCCCGCGACACCGTCACCGACGTCTCGTACTTCGGCACGATGATGGTGCAGCTCGGGCTCGCCGACGGCATGGTCTCCGGCGCGAAGCACACCACGGCGCACACCATCCGGCCGTCGTTCGAGATCATCAAGACCCGTCCGGACACCTCGATCGTGTCGAGCGTGTTCCTGATGGCGCTCGCCGACCGCGTGCTCGTCTACGGCGACTGCGCGGTGATCCCGGACCCGACGAGCGAGCAGCTCGCGGACATCGCGATCTCGTCCGCCGAGACCGCGACCCAGTTCGGCATCGACCCCCGCGTCGCGATGCTCAGCTACTCCACCGGCGACAGCGGCTCCGGCGCCGACGTCGACAAGGTGCGCGCCGGCACCGCGTTCGTGCGGGAACGCCGGCCCGACCTGCTCGTCGAGGGCCCGATCCAGTACGACGCCGCAGCCGACCCCACGGTCGCGTCGACCAAGATGCCGGACTCCCCGGTCGCCGGCCGCGCGACGGTGTTCATCTTCCCCGATCTCAACACCGGCAACAACACGTACAAGGCCGTGCAACGCTCGGCCGGCGCCGTGGCGATCGGCCCGGTCCTGCAGGGTCTGCGCAAGCCGATCAACGACCTGTCGCGGGGAGCCCTGGTGGGCGACATCGTGAACACCGTCGCGATCACCGCGATCCAGGCCGGCACCGCGACCGACGCGGCCTGACCGCCCGACCCGCACCGCGCCTCCAGACCCGACAGAAAGTGACCACCCCGTGACCGCAGCCCTCGTCGTCAACTCCGGCTCGAGCTCGTTCAAGTACCAGCTCATCGAACTCGAGGACGAGCGCACGCTCGCCTCCGGGCTCGTCGAGCGCATCGGTGAGTCCGCCGGGGCCTGGAAGCACACCAACGCGCTGACGGGGGAGTCGTCGTCGAACGACGCCGCGTCGGTGCCCGACCACGCGGCCGGGTTCCAGGCGATGATCGACGCGTTCGCGAAGGTCGGGCCGTCGTTCGACGAACACCCGCCCGCCGTCGTCGGCCACCGTGTCGTGCACGGCGGCACCACCTTCGACCGTGCGACGGTCGTCACGGACCAGGTCGAGCAGCAGATCGAGGACCTCAACAGCCTCGCGCCGCTGCACAACCCCGCGAACCTCGAGGGGATCCGGGCCGCGAAGCAGGTCTTCTCGGACGTCCCGCACGTCGCCGTGTTCGACACCGCGTTCCACCAGACGATGCCGCCGCACGCGTACACGTACGCGATCCCCGCCGACCTGGCCGCCGAGTACGGGATCCGCCGCTACGGCATGCACGGCACCAGCCACAAGTACGTCTCCGAGCAGGCCGCGGAGTTCCTCGACCGGCCGCTCGCCGAGCTCAAGACGATCGTGCTGCACCTGGGCAACGGCGCCTCGGTCGCGGCCATCGACGGCGGCAGGTCCATCGAGACCTCGATGGGGCTGACCCCGCTCGAGGGGCTCGTCATGGGCACCCGCTCCGGCGACCTCGACCCCGCGGTGCTCATCCACCTGCACCGCGAGGCCGGGATGACCTTCGACGAGCTCGACACCATGCTCAACAAGCGGTCCGGTCTGCTCGGCCTGACCGGCAGCGGCGACATGCGGGACGTGCAGGACGCCGCCACCAAGGGCGACGAGCAGGCGGAGGCGGCGCTCGCCGTGTACCGCCACCGCATCCGTCGCTACGTGGGCGCCTACACGGCACAGCTCGGCGGGCTCGACGCGGTCGTGTTCACCGCGGGGGTCGGCGAGAACAACGCGCTGCTGCGGCGGCGCGTGCTCGCAGGGCTCGAGCACCTGGGCATCGAGATCGATCCGGACCGCAACGAGCTGGCGTCGCGGGATGCCCGCCGCATCTCCACGGACGGTTCACGGGTCGCGGTGCTCGTCATCCCGACGAACGAGGAGCTCGAGATCGCCCGGCAGTCGGCTGCGGTCGCGCTCTGACGCGCGGGGCACGTGCCGCCTCGCATCGTCGCGCTGGCACGGTGCGGCCGGGAGGCTCGGTGCGGGCTGGCACCGCGCCTCCTGGCCGTCCGTGGGCCGCGTCCAGTGCACCGTGCGGGCCGCGCGGACCGGTCAGGTGAGGGCGTCCAGCGCCGCGGGGATCGGGGTGTCGCCGCTGGTGACCTCGAACTGCACGCCGACCGCGGCGTCGTCGAGCAGGGCGTGCAGGACGACGGTCGCGACGTCCGCGCGGGGGATCGAGCCGCGCGGCACCGTCCGGCCGACGTGGACGGTGCCCTGCGGCGGCGTGTCGAGCAGGCCGCCGGGACGCACGATCGTCCAGCGGAGGCGTCGGGCCCGCAGGTTCGCGTCCGCCTCGGCCTTCGCCCGCAGGTAGACCTGGAACACCGCGGCGTCGTCCTGCGCGGGCACGACGGCGAGCTCGGGGTCGTAGGTGTCGGCTGCCATCGCGGAGATCATCACGTAGCGCTCGATGCCGGCACGCTCGGCGGCGTCGGCGAGCAGGATCGCACCGTCACGGTCGACGGTGAGCTTCCGTTCGGCGCCGCTGTTCGGCCCGGCACCGGCGGCGAACACCACGGCATCGACACCGCGCAGGCGGAGCGCCAGGTCGTCGTCGCCGAGCTGCTCCAGGTCGGCGACGATCGCACGCGCCCCCTGTTGCTCGACGTCGGCCACGTGCGCGGGGTTGCGGACGATCGCGACGGCGTCGTGGCCGGCGTCGGTGATCTGGCGGGCGAGGAGCAGGGCGATCTGGCCGTGTCCTCCGGCGATGGCGATCTTCATGTGTTCGAGTCTGCCCGTCGCGTCCGGTAGACTTCTCGGCGGCTCCTCACGTGACGCCATCCAGGCCAACTCCCCCAGGGCGGAAACGCAGCAAGGGTAACCGGGCTCTGGCGGGTGCGTGAGGAGTCTTCTTCGTTTCCGCCGGGTCTGTTCCGGGCCGACGCCACCCCCGTTCGGGAGGGCCGGCGCACTTTTTCGGCGGCACGTGCGGACACGAACCTGATCATGTGTAAAGATCTGCCTCAGGAATCCCCAACCAGGGTTCCGACCCTCCACCGCCTCACCAGCGGAGGAGCCTCCACCGCCTCACCAGCGGTGGATTCCGAGGATCAGGTGGCGGGCGCGCCCGCCAGGAAAAGAGACACGCATGCGCAGGCACGCGTCGCTGCCCGGTACCCCCGTACCCTCCGCAGCGGACGAACGGACACGACGGATCACCCGCGCCGACGGCCGAGCTCGAGGACGAGCGACGGACGGTCGGCGGCTCCTCCTGCGCGGCGGCGTCGTCGCCACGGTGACGGCGCTCATCGCCGCCACCGTGGCGATCCAACCCGCTGCGGCCGCCCAGACCGACGTCGCCGAGGCCGAGGGGCTGCTGCTCAGCGGCTCCGGCATCGTCAACGCCGACGCGGTCGCCCAGCTCGGCGGCGCGTACTCCGCGCGTGGGGCGAGCTCCGGCGGCGGCACCACGAATCAGCCGCTCAACCTGACGGCGCTCAACGCCGTGGGGGTCGACCTCGGCAACGACATCGACCTGCTCGGCCCGAACGGCATCCTGACCCTCGGTGTCGACGGCCAGTACGCCACGACCTCGGCCACGGGCGCGACCGCCTCGTCGGGGCTCCTGACGAACGACGGCGGCATCGGGGTCGGCACCGGGTCCGGCACCGGCGCTGCGACGGTGGACCTCAACCCGCTGTTCTCACGCGTCGGCGCCGACACCAGGGTGCTGTCGAACGCACAGCTGCGGGTCGGGGCGCTGGCGTCCCGGATCCAGGCGACGCGCGGCACCACGGTCGGGACGACGACGGACTACCGGATCGCCGGCGCGGACCTGAACCTGACGAGCCCCGCGGTCGCCGGACTCAGCACGGCGCTCCGGAACGACCTGCGCACCTTCTCGGGCACGGTGAACTCCGCGGTCGGGGCGGACGGGGCGCTGTCCGGCACGACCACGGCGCTGACGAGCGAGCTGCAGCGGCTCCTCCGCACGACGAGCCTCGGACTCGTGAACCTCAACGGCACGACCGTCACCGCGACCGTCGACCTGAACCTCGACGACACCCTGACCCGGGTGCTGCAGCAGCCGCTCACGGACGGTGCGGTGACGATCACCCCGTCGACCGGCGCGATCACCGTCGACCTCGACCGGCTCACCACGCTGAACGGTCAGCCGGCGAACACGTCGGTGCTGACCGAGGCTGCCGTGAGCTCGATCAACCGGAGCATCACGACGATCCTCGGCACGCAGCTGCCGACCGCACTGCAGACCGCGGTCGTCAACACGATCAACTCGACCGCCGTGCGGGTGAACGTCACCGCGAACGTCAACCTCGCGGGCATCCCGCTCACCGCACTGGCCCTCCGGGCGGACACCACGCTCGGCGCCCTCGCCGGCACGTCGCCCGCCACAGCCACGGTGACGGCGACGGGCGGGCCCCTCGGCCTGAACGTGCTCGGCACCCTGCTCGCCCCGGCGGTCAACACCGTCGTCATCCCGGCACTGCAGACCATCGTGCGTCCCCTGGTGACGGGCACGGCCCTGACGAACCTCGGCACGACGCTCACGGCGACGACCTCGGCCGTCTCCACCCTGCTGAGCCCCGTCGTGCTGCTGCTCCGTCAGGTCGTCGACCTCACCGTGAACGCGCAGGACACCACGGGCTTCCGCGACCCCCGCGGGTTCGACACCGGATCGCGGAGCGTGCACGCCCTGCGGCTCTCCGTGCTCCCCGGGGTGAACGTCGCCACCGTGGACCTCGCCACCTCGACCGTGCGTGCCACGGCCTTCGCGGCCCCGACCATCACGGCGCCCACGGCCGGACAGCAGTTCACCGTGCCATCGGCGACCTCGACCCGCAGCGTCGTCGTGAGCGGGGCCGGCGAGCCCGGCGCCTCCGTGGCCGTCAGCCTCGGCGGGGACCGGACCGGCACCGCGACCGTCGCTGCCGACGGGACCTGGACGACGACCATCCCCGACGTCCCCACCGGTTCGTACACCGCGACCGCGACCCAGACGGTCGGCGGCACCGCGGCCGGCACCGCGACGCAGGACTTCTCCGTCGTCGCCCAGCGAGCCCTGACGATCACCACGCCCACGGCCGGTCAGACCTTCACCACGACGGGGGAGACCGCCCCCGTCACCCTGACGGGCACCGCGACGGCGAACGCGCGCATCAGCGTCGACCTGGGCGGCGGCGTGACCGCGACGGGCACGGCCGACGACGCCGGCGCCTGGAGCATCACCGTCCCCGAGGTCCCGGTCGGCGAGCAGACGGCGAGCGCCACGCAGACGGTCGGCGACACGACCTCGGCACCCGTGACCCGGTCCTTCCGGGTCGTGGCCGCGGCCGGCCTGACCGTCGACACCCCCACGGCGGACCAGGACTTCCCGCTCGCCGGCGACACCCGGTCCGTCCCGTTCTCCGGCAGCGCACAGGCCGGTGCCCGCGTGGACGTCGACCTCGGTGACGGCCTGACCGCCACCACCCGCGCGAACGCCGACGGCACCTGGTCGACGAGCGTCACGGACGTCCCGGCCGGGGAGTACTCGGCCGAGGTCACCCAGACCGTCGGCGGCACCACGAGCGCCCCGGTCACCCGGGACTTCACCGTGACGGCGGCCCCCGCGCTCACCATCGACGAGCCCGCCGACGGCAGCACCATCACCGTCGCCGACGAGAGCTCGACCACCCCGGTGACGGTGTCCGGCTCGGCCGCCCCGAACGCCCGGGTCACCGTCGGCATCGGTGGTTCCTTCGCCGCCGCGGTCACCGCCGACGAGGACGGCGCCTGGACGACGACCTTCGCCGACGTCCCGGTCGGGGAGCGCACCGTCACGGCGCGTCAGAGCGTCGACGGCACCACGTCCGGCCCGGTCGAGACCACCTTCACCGTCGAGGCGGGCGACCCGCTCGCGATCACCTCGCCCGAGGACGGCGACGTGGTCACCGTCCTCGACGTCGACACCACCACCGACCTCGACCTGGCCGGCACGGCCGAGGCCGGCGCCGAGGTGCGGGTCTCGCTCGGCGACGGGCTGACCGCCACCACGACGGCCGACGACGACGGCACGTGGACGCTGACCGTCACCGACGTCCCGGTCGGTCGGTACACGATCTCAGCGACGCAGACCGTCGGCGGGACCACCTCGCCGGCCGTCCGCCAGGTCGTCACGGTGCAGGCGGGCGCCCCGCTCGCCGTCACCGCTCCGGCGCAGGACGCCACCGTCACGGTCGCCACCGACGACTCCGTCGTCGACGTCACCGTGCGGGGCACCGCGCAGCCCGGCGCCCGCCTCGAGGTCGTCCTGGACGACGGCGACGCGGTGTCCACGACGGCGGACCCGCAGGGTGCCTGGTCGGTGGTCCTCACCGACGTCGGCACCGGCGACCACACCGCGACGGTCACCCAGACCGTCGACGGTGCGACCTCGGCACCGGTCGACCGTGACTTCGCGGTCGGGGCCGGCGACGAGCTCGTCATCGTGGCACCGGGTGACGCCCAGCAGGTCCCCGCCGGCACCGGCGGGCAGGCCAACGTGGTCGTCCGCGGCACCGCGGAGCCCGGCGCGACCGTCGCCGTCACGATCGACGAGGGCGACTCCGTCAAGGTCGTCACGGACACGGCCGGCAACTGGGAGCTCCCGACCACGCAGCTCGGCATCGGCGAGCACACCGTCGAGGCCGTGCAGACCGTGAACGGCACCGACGGCCCGGTGGTCACGCGTGACTTCACCGTGATCCCCGGCAACGCCATCGTCATCGACACCCCGGCGAGCGGCGCACGCTTCGTCGTGGTCGACGCCGACGCCACCGCGACCGTCCGGATCACCGGCACGGCCGAGCCCGGTGCCGCGGTGACCGTCTCGGTCGGACCCGGCACCCGGTTCACCACCACGGCTGACGACGACGGGCGGTGGGCGGTCGACGCGACCGGTCTCGCCCCGACCGGCGTCTACACGGCGTCGGCCAGCCAGGAGGTGGAGGACGTCGTGACGAGCGCCGTCCCGATCACCTTCGAGGTCGTCACGGCCAACGCGCTGACGATCACCGGTCCGGACACGGACCCGATCACGGTCGCCGGCCCCGGTGTCGAGCGCGACGTCACGGTCACCGGCACCGGCCAGCCCGGCGCCACGGTCACGGCGACCCTCGCCGGGTCCGACGACCGGGAGACGACGATCGGTGCCGACGGCACGTGGTCGGTCACGTTCCCCGACCTCGGCGTCGACGTGCACCAGGTCACGGTCACCCAGACCCTGGCCGGCACCGTCTCCGACCCGCGCACCTCCGACCCGGTCGAGCGCGCCGTCACGATCGAGGCCGCCGAAGCGGTCACGATCACCGCACCGGGGACCGACGTGGTCCTCCTCGTGCCGGACGCCGACGCCACGCGCGACGTCGTGGTCACGGGTTCGGCGGAGCCGGGCGCGCCGGTGACGGTGCGACTCGGCGACGACGAGGCGACCACCACCGCGGACGCGGACGGCGACTGGACGGTCACGTTCGGTGGGGTCGGTGTCGGCACCCCGACGCTCACCGCCAGCCAGACGGTCGGCGGGACCACCGCCTCCAGTCCGGACCAGACCGTCACGGTGCGGGCCGGAACCGCGCTCGCCATCGTGACCCCGGAGGACGGCGACGTCCTGACGGTCGCCGACACGTCCGGCACCGCCGACGTCGAGGTGACCGGTCGGGCGCAGCCCGACGCCGAGGTGACGGTCCGGCTCTCGACCGGCGAGGCCGAGACGGTGACCGCGGACGAGGACGGCCGGTGGGAGACCACCTTCCAGGACGTCCCGGTCGGCGACCACCGCGTCACCGCGACGCAGGTCGTCGGCGGGCAGACCTCGACGCCGGTGACGGCCGCGGTGTCGGTCCGTGCCGGAGCCCCGCTCGTCGTGTCCACGCCGCGGGGTGCCACCACCGTCACGGTGGCGGACGACGACGCCACCACCGGGGTCGACTTCGCCGGCACCGGTGAGCCGGGCGCGACCGTCACGGTCGACCTCGGCGACGGCGGGAGCGCCACGGCGACCGTGGACGAGGACGGCCGCTGGGCGACCACGGTCGAGGACGTGCCGACCGGCTCGTTCACGGCCTCGGTCACGCAGGCCGTGAACGGCACCACGAGCGCGGCGGTCGAACGACCGGTGTCCGTGGTCGCCGCTGCGGCCCTGGTCATCCGTGAGCCCGGCGACGACCCCATCACGGTGGCCGACGGCGACGCGACGACGACCGTGACGGTCGCCGGTGACGCCCAGCCCGGCGCCACGGTGACGGTCACCGTCGACGACCGCGACCCCGTCGAGGTCACCGCCGGTGACGACGGCTCGTGGAGCGTCGACGTGCCGGACCTCGGTGTCGGCGAGCACGCCGTCGAGGTGACGCAGACCGTGGACGGCTCGACCTCGACCACCCCGGTCGAGACGACGTTCGAGATCGAGGCTGGCGCACCCGTCGTCATCACGGAGCCGACGGCCGACCAGGAGTACACGGTCGCCGACGGCGACGGCACGACGACGGTCGACGTCGCCGGCACCGCCGAGCCGGGCGCGACCATCGTGGTCGACCTGGGCGACGGTCGCACCGAGTCGACCACCGCGGACGACGAGGGCGCGTGGAGCGTCTCGGTCCCCGGGGTGCCGGCCGGCACCACGACCGTCAGTGTCACGCAGCGCATCGGCGACACCGAGTCCGCGCCGGTGACGGTGGACGTCCGCGTCCTCGTCGCCGACCCGATCACGATCGCCACCCCGGCGGACGGGACCACGATCCGGGTCGCCCAGCGCGACTCGGTCGCGACCCTCACCGCCGCGGGGGCCGCCGAGCCCGGTGCCGAGGTCCGCGTCACGATCGACGGCGGCGACGCCCGGACCGTGACCGCGACCGACGCCGGCACCTGGAGCGTCGAACTGCCGGACACCGCCGTCGGTGAGCACACGATCCGTGCGACCCAGACGGTGGACGGCTCGACGTCCGCAGCGGTGGGCAGCACCTTCACCGTGGCACCCGGTGCCGCGCTGACGGTCACCGCCCCGGCGGACGACACCACGTTCACCGTGCCGAGCACCGACCCCACCGCGACCGTCCCGGTCGGCGGCGTGGGCCAGCCCGGTGCGACGGTCCGCGTCGTCCTCGACGACGCCGACCCGGTCGTGGTCCGTGTCGGCACCGACGGACGGTGGGAGACCGCCCTCGTCGACGTGCCGGCGGGCGAGCACACGCTCGTCGTCACCCAGGTCGTGAACGGCACGACGTCCGATGCGATCGAGCGCGACGTGACCGTCGTGGTCGCCGCTGCGGACGCGATCGTCGTGACCAGCCCGGCCGACGGCGCCGACGTCCGCGTGCTCGGCGGTTCGACCGACGTCCGCGTGACCGGTACCTCCGCACCGAACGCCGCCGTCTCGGTCCGCATCGACGACGGCACCGCGGTCACCACGACCGCGGACGACGACGGTGCGTGGTCCGTGACGGTGCCGGACGTCGCCGAGGGATCGCACACGGTCGCCGCCAGCCAGACGGTCGACGGTGCCACCACCGACGCTCCCCAGGTCGGCTTCACCGTGACGGCCGCGACGCCGGTCGTCATCTCGAGCCCGACCGACGGCCAGGCGTTCCCGACCACGGGGTCGACGACCTCGGTCCCGGTGAGCGGCACCGCCGAGCCCGGTGCGACCGTCACGGTCGACGTCGACGGCCGGACCGCCACGACGACCGCCGGCGACGACGGCTCGTGGACGGTCACGATCGGTGGGGTCCCCGTCGGGGACCACACGGTGTCGGTGACGGAGACGGTCGGCGGTCGGACCTCCGACCCGGTGACGGTCGACGTCACGGTCGTGGCCGCGCAGGAGACGGGCATCGTCATCACGAGCCCCGACCCCGGGCAGCTGATCCCGGCGGACGGCTTCGGCGACACCGGCTCGTTCACGGTGACCGGTCAGGCCACCCCGGGCGCCGCGGTGACGGTGACCCTGTCCACCGGGCAGGTCCGCACCACCACCGCCGACGACGAGGGCGCGTGGAGCGTCGTGTTCGATCGCGTGCCCGAGGGTGAGTGGACGATCGGTGCCACCCAGTCGGTGAACGGCACGACCTCGACGGCGCCCCGGGTGCCGGTCGTGGTCGACACCCTGGAGCCGCTCGCGGTCACCTCGCCGACGCCGGGCTCGCAGTACATGGCGGACGAGGACGGTGACCACGACCTGATGGTGACGGGCACCGCCGAGCCCGGCGCGACGGTCACCGTGCAGCCGATGGGCCGCGACGCGGTCGCCACGACGGCCGACGAGGACGGCACGTGGTGGGTCATGGTGGGGCTGCCCGTCGGCGGCCACGTGCTGCGAGTCACCCAGTCGGTCGGCGGGTTCACCTCGCAGGCGCAGATGCTCCGCGTCATGGTGATGGACGACGCGGTGGACCCGGAGGAGCCGGGCACGCCCGGGAACCCGGGGACGCCCGGAACGCCCGGCACCCCCGGAACGCCGGGTGCGCCCGGTCTGCCCGGCACGCCGGGGACCGGCGGTGGTTCCGGAACCGGCACCGGGACCGGCATCGGCACCGACGGTGGCTCCGCGAACGGCTCGGGCACCGGGACCGGTGGCTCCGGCAACGGCAACGGTGACCTCGCCTGGACCGGCGCGGACGTCGTCCCGATCGCCGGCACCGCGGCGGGCCTGGTGGCCCTCGGGTTCCTGCTGCTGGGGCTCTCCCGCCTCGCCGGCGGGTTCCGTCGCCGCACCCGCGGCTGAGTCCGCACCAGCGTCACACACCGCGCCTCCCGCCCGTCGACCAGACGGACGGGAGGCGCGGTGCCGTCCGGGCGCTCGGCCCACCGCCGGCGGGTCATCCGGCCCGGTGGGACGACCTGTGGACGGGCACGCGGGTTGTCGGTCGTGACGGCTACCCTTGTCGCGTGGTCACCGCCCTGTATCGCCGTTACCGGCCCGAGAACTTCGCCGAGCTGATCGGGCAGTCGCAGGTCACCGACCCGCTCCGCACGGCGCTCCGCATGAACCGCGTCAACCACGCCTACCTGTTCAGCGGCCCGCGTGGTTGCGGGAAGACGACCTCGGCCCGCATCCTCGCGCGCTGCCTGAACTGCGCCGAGGGCCCGACCGACACCCCCTGCGGTGTCTGCCCGAGCTGCGTGGAACTCGCCCGCGACGGCAGCGGCTCGCTCGACGTCATCGAGATCGACGCCGCGAGCCACAACGGTGTCGACGACGCGCGTGACCTGCGCGACCGGGCCGTGTTCGCCCCGGCTCGCGACCGCTACAAGATCTTCATCCTCGACGAAGCGCACATGGTGACGCCGCAGGGGTTCAACGCGCTGCTCAAGCTGGTCGAGGAACCGCCGGAGCACGTCAAGTTCATCTTCGCGACGACCGAGCCCGAGAAGGTCATCGGCACCATCCGGTCGCGCACCCACCACTACCCGTTCCGGCTCGTCCCGCCCGCGGTCATGCTCGAGTACATCGAGCAGCTCTGCACGCAGGAGTCCGTGTCGGTGGCCCCCGGCGTCCTGCCCCTGGTGGTGCGTGCCGGCGGCGGATCCGTCCGTGACACCCTGTCGCTGCTCGACCAGCTGATGGCCGGCAGCGAAGACGGTGCGATCGCCTACGAGCGTGCCGTGGCCCTGCTCGGTTACACCGACGCCGCCCTGCTCGACGACGTCGTCGACGCCCTGGCCGTCGCCGACCCGGCGTCCGCGTTCGCCGCGATCGACCGTGTCGTGCAGACCGGACAGGACCCCCGCCGCTTCGTCGAGGACCTGCTCGAGCGCCTGCGCGACCTGATCGTCGTCGCGGCGACCAACGAGAGCGCCGCTGCCGTCCTGCGCGGGGTCTCACCGGAAGAGCTCGACACCATGAGCCGCCAGGCCGGGGTCTTCGGCGCGACGGGGCTCTCCCGTTCCGCCGACATCGCGAACCGGGCGCTCACCGAGATGACCGGCGCGACCTCGCCCCGGTTGCACCTCGAACTCATGACGGCCCGGATGCTCGTGCCCGAGGCCGACGACACCCAGCGCGGGGCCCTCGCCCGGGTGGAGCGGCTGGAACGTCGTGTCGGTGTGGGCGACGCCGGTGGACACCAGGCCGGCGCCGGCGAGCAGTCCGCTCCCGCAGTCGCCGCTGCACCCCGTCGTGAGCAGCCGACGGCCGCGGCTCCCGCAGCTCCTGCTCCCTCCCTCGCCCCGACGCCCGCTCCGGCAGCGGCTCGCACGACGACCGAGCGTCCCGTCGAGCAGCCCGTCGCGCCGCAGGCCGGCTCCGGAGCCGTGGCTCGTGACGCCGCAGCGTCGTGGGCAGCGGTCGCTCCGAGCACTCCTGGAGCGCCCGCGCAGACCTCGACCGAGCCCGCGAAGCCCGAGCCCGCGAAGCCCGAGCCCTCGCCCGCGAAGCCCGCGGCCGAGCCGGTCAGTCCGTCGTCCACCGGTCAGGGCACGACGATCGGTGACGAGCCCGCCGTCCGGACCGTCGGTGCCGTCGGCTTCCAGCAGATGCGCGACTCCTGGCCGCAGATCGTCGAGCACGTGCAGCACGCCAAGCGTTCGGCGTGGTCGGTGGTCGTCACGGCGCAGGTCACCGCGCTCCGCGACGACGTGCTGACGCTGACGTTCCCGAGCCAGCAGGACGTCGCCTCGTTCAAGGAGATGTCCGACCCCTCGGCCAGCGTCAGCGAACTGCTCCGTGCCGCCATCGTGGACGTCCTCGGGCTCCGCGTGAAGTTCGTCGCCCGCGGGCCCGGACAGCAGCAGCGTCCCCAGCAGCAGCAGCAGCAGCAGCAGCAGCAGTCGGCTCCGGCACAGCAGGCCGCGCCTGCGAAGCGTCCGGCGCCCGCTGCGCAGGTGCCCGCCGCCGCCCCGACCGCGGCACCGGCACCGGCACCGGCATCGGAACCTGCAGCACCGGAGGCGCCGGCGTCCGCTGCCGTCCCGACGCCGACGGCCGCCCCTGCCACGGAGCCGAAGGTCGCGTCGGCAACACCCCGGTCGACGGCAGACCCGGCGCCGAAGGCAGCGCCGGAGCCGAAGGCAGCGTCGACCGCGTCCGCACCGCAGCGCGACCAGGCACCGGCCGAGCCGACCCCCGCTCCCTCCGGTGCACCGGTGACGGACTGGGCGGTCGCGACGATCCCGGCCAGCGACCCCACCGTCGACGCCGTCCCGGAGTCCGTCGAGCCCAGCTGGGCAGCACCCTTCGGCACCGTGCCGGCGTCCGCGCCGGTCGCCCCCGCCGAGACGAGCACGCCCCAGCCGACCGAGCCGGCACCGTCGGCCGCACCCGCGCGACCGGCCGGTGCCACGGCCGGGCAGCCCGACCAGCCGACCGCCCCGGGTCCGCAGGCGGCGTCCGGAGCCGGAGTCGTGCCTCCCGGCGGTCCTGTCGTGCCGGGCGTACCGGTCGACGACTACCCGCTCGACGACGAACCGTACGACGACGGAGCACCGTTCCCCGACCCTGGGATCGGACGCGGCTCCGCGCCCGCAACCGCAGCGCCCGCAGTCGCGGCGCCGGCGGCCCCGGCGCAGCAGGCCGCACCGCAGCGCGCGGCCCAGCCCGCCGCCGCTCCCGCGCGCACCGCACCGCCCGCGCGCCGTGCCCCGGTCGCCGGCCGGTACGGCGAGGCCGTCGTGCGTGAGATCCTCAACGCCCAGTTCATCGAGGAGACCGCTCTCCACCAGGACGGTGCCTGATGTACGACGGGATCGTCCAGGACCTCATCGACGAGTTCGGCCGACTGCCCGGCATCGGCCCGAAGTCGGCGCAGCGCATCGCCTTCCACATCCTGCAGACCGAGTCGTTCGACCCGAGCCGGCTGTCCGAGCTGCTCGCCGACGTCAAGGAGCGGGTCCGCTTCTGCGAGATCTGCGGCAACGTCACCGAGAACGTCCAGTGCAGCATCTGCCGTGACCCCCGCCGCTCGCCGGCCACGATCTGCGTGGTGGAAGAAGCGAAGGACGTCGCGGCGATCGAGCGCACCCGGGAGTTCCGTGGGCTGTACCACGTGCTCGGCGGGGCGATCAGCCCGATCGACGGCATCGGACCGGACGACCTCCGCATCCAGCAGCTCATGACGCGCCTGGCCGACGGCACCGTGGCCGAGGTCATCATCGCGACCGACCCCAACCTCGAGGGCGAGGCGACGGCGACCTACCTCAGCCGGCTGCTCGTCCCGATGGGCATCCGCACCACACGGCTCGCGTCGGGGTTGCCGGTCGGCGGCGACCTGGAGTACGCCGACGAGGTCACGCTCGGTCGTGCCTTCGAGGGTCGCCGCGTCGTCGGGGGCTGACCCCCACGCAGGATCCTTGCGTGCGGCCCGCTCGCACGCAACATCCCCGAAACACCGACTACCATTGTGAGACCGCGTGACCTCGCGGTGTCGCCGTCCCCGGGAGTACCAGCCAGTGGCCTTGATCGTGCAGAAGTTCGGTGGTTCATCCGTCGCGGACGCCGAGAGCATCAAGCGCGTGGCGAAGCGGATCGTCGAGACGAAGAAGGCCGGCAACGACGTGGTCGTGGCGGTGTCGGCGATGGGCGACACCACCGACGAACTCGTCGACCTGGCGCACTCGGTCACGCCGATCCCCGCCGGCCGTGAGCTCGACATGCTGCTGACCGCGGGGGAGCGCATCTCGATGGCGCTGCTCGCGATGGCGATCAAGAGCCTCGGGGTCGAAGCGTCCTCCTACACCGGCAGCCAGGCCGGCATGCTCACCGACGCCCAGCACGGCAAGGCCCGCATCGTCGACGTCACCCCGAAGCGCGTGCGTGAGGCGCTCGACTCCGGCCACGTCGCGATCGTCGCCGGGTTCCAGGGCTTCAACCGCACCACGGGCGAGATCACCACGCTCGGCCGCGGTGGTTCGGACACCACGGCCGTCGCCCTCGCCGCAGCACTCGACGCCGACGTCTGCGAGATCTACACCGACGTCGACGGCATCTTCACCGCCGACCCCCGCGTCGTGCCGAAGGCCCGCAAGGTCGACCGCGTCACCAGCGAAGAGATGCTCGAGCTCGCAGCCTCGGGTGCCAAGGTCCTGTACATCCGCGCCGTCGAGTACGCCCGGCGGCACGGCGTCACCCTGCACGTCCGGTCCTCGTTCAACAACAACGAGGGCACCATCGTCTACAACCCTGCCGAGGGGGAAACCGTGGAAGAACCGATCATCACCGGGATCGCCGGAGACCTCTCCGAGGGCAAGATCACCGTCGTGGGGGTCCCGGACCAGCCGGGCAAGGCCGCCGAGATCTTCACGAACGTCGCGCGCGCCGGGGCGAACATCGACATGATCGTCCAGAACGTGTCGGCGGCGTCGACCGGGCGGACGGACATCTCGTTCACCCTGCCGAAGGACCAGGGCCAGACCGTGCTCACGGCGCTCGAGGTCGCGAAGGCCGACATCGGCTACGAGAGCATCCAGTACGACGACCAGATCGGCAAGCTCGCCCTGGTCGGAGCCGGGATGCGCACGAACGCCGGTGTCTCGGCGCAGCTCTTCCGCGCCCTGCACGACGCGTCGATCAACATCGAGATGATCTCCACGTCCGAGATCCGCATCTCGGTCGTGACCCGCGCCGACACCCTGAACGAGGCGATGCGCGTCGTGCACAGCGCGTTCGGCCTCGATGCCGATGCCGAGGCAGTCGTCTACGCCGGCACCGGCCGCTGACGCCCGCCGACCCGTTGATCCGCTGAACCACCAGGAGCACCGCATGAGCACCCTCACCGTCGCCGTCGTCGGCGCCACCGGCCAGGTCGGCGCCGTGATGCGTCGCCTGCTCGAAGAGCGCGCGTTCCCGGCCGACCGGGTCCGCTTCTTCGCGAGCGCCCGTTCCGCCGGCACGACGCTGCCGTTCCGGGGCGAGCAGATCGTGGTCGAGGACTCCGAGCTCGCCGACCCGTCCGGCATCGACATCGCGCTGTTCTCCGCCGGGGCCACCGCCTCGCGGGCCCTCGCGCCGAAGTTCGCCGCTGCCGGAGCGCTCGTCGTCGACAACTCGAGCGCCTGGCGCATGGACCCCGACGTCCCGCTCGTCGTGAGCGAGGTGAACCCGCACGCCATCGACCAGGCGCCGAAGGGGATCATCGCGAACCCGAACTGCACGACCATGGCGATCATGCCGGTGCTCAAGGTGCTCGACACCGAGTCCGGGCTCCGCCGCCTGGTCGCGACGACCTACCAGGCGGTCTCGGGTTCCGGGCTCGCCGGGGTCGAGGAGCTCCTGGGCCAGGCGAAGGCCGCGCTCGAGCAGGACACCGCTGCGCTGACGCACGACGGATCCGCCGTGACGTTCCCCGAGCCGGTCAAGTACGTCCGCCCGATCGCCTTCGACGTCGTGCCGCTCGCTGGCAGCCTCGTCGAGGACGGCCTGGGCGAGACCGACGAGGAGAAGAAGCTCCGGAACGAGAGCCGGAAGATCCTCGAGCTCCCCGACCTGCTCGTCGCCGGCACGTGCGTGCGCGTCCCCGTGTTCACCGGCCACTCCATCTCGGTGCACGCCGAGTTCGAGCGTCCGCTGTCGCCCGAGCGTGCGACCGAGATCCTGTCGAGCGCACCCGGAGTCGAGCTCTCCGACGTCCCGACGCCGCTGCAGGCCGCCGGCCAGGACCCGGCGTTCGTCGGCCGCATCCGCGCCGACCAGTCCGCGCCCGAGGGACGCGGTCTCGTCCTGTTCGTCAGCAACGACAACCTGCGGAAGGGTGCCGCGCTCAACGCGGTGCAGATCGCCGAGACGATCGTCGCGCGCCGCTCCGTCGACGCGTAGCGCGCCGAGCGCGACCAGCAGACGGACAGGAGGCCCGTGGCGACACCGCCACGGGCCTCCTGTCCGTCTGTCGGATGCCGCCGGTAGGATCGACGGGTGGCAGAGCAGCAGGTGGATCCCATCGACGTCGTCCTGATCGGCGGAGGCATCATGAGTGCCACGCTCGGGGCCATCATCCACAAGCTCGAGCCCAGCTGGAAGATCCGCGTGTACGAGCGGCTCGGCACGGTTGCGCAGGAGTCCTCGAACCCCTGGAACAACGCGGGTACCGGGCATTCTGCACTGTGCGAGCTGAACTACACGCCGGAACTGCCGGACGGCCGTGTCGACATCGCGAAGGCCGTCACGGTCAACGAGCAGTTCCAGGTCTCGCGGCAGTTCTGGGCGCACCTGGTCGAGACCGGCGTGCTGCCGGAGCCGTCGAACTTCATCAACCCCACGCCGCACATCTCCTTCGTGTGGGGCGAGGCCAACGTCGCCTACATGCGTGCCCGGTACGAGGCCATGCGTGACCACCCGCTCTTCGCGGGCATCGAGTTCTCGGACGACCCGGCGCAGATCCGGAAGTGGGCGCCGGCGCTGATCCCCGGCCGCAGGAAGGACCAGCCGATCGCGGCGACGTACTCGGCGGCCGGCTCGGACGTCGACTTCGGGTCGCTCACCCGCCAGCTCTTCGACCAGCTCGAGATCGACGGTGTCGAGTTCGAGCCCTCGCACCAGGTCACCAACCTGACCCGCTCGAAGGTGTCCGAGGGCTGGGTGCTCAACGTCCGCAACGAGATCGGTCGGTCGACGCAGCGCATCGCCGCGAAGTTCGTCTTCGTCGGTGCCGGCGGCGGAGCCCTGCACCTGCTGCAGAAGTCCGGCATCCCGGAGATCCGCGGCTACGGCGGCTTCCCGGTGTCGGGCGAGTTCCTGCGCACCGACGACCCCGAGGTGGTGCAGAAGCACTCCGCCAAGGTCTACGGCAAGGCCAGTGTCGGTGCCCCGCCGATGTCGGTGCCGCACCTCGACACCCGCATCGTCGACGGTGGTTCGTCGCTGATGTTCGGGCCGTACGCCGGGTTCAGCCCGAAGTTCCTGAAGCAGGGCTCGGTCCTCGACCTGTTCCGCTCGATCCGGCCGCACAACCTCCGCCCGATGCTGAGCGTCGCGTTCTCGAACTTCGACCTGGTCCGCTACCTGGTCGGCCAGCTCCTCGCGTCGAAGCACACGAAATTCGAGGCGCTCCGCGACTTCATGCCGAGCGCCGAGCCCGAGCACTGGCACCGGATCACCGCCGGGCAGCGCGTCCAGGTGATCAAGCCCGACAAGGACAAGGGCGGTGTGCTGCAGTTCGGCACCGAGGTCATCACCGCAGCCGACGGTTCGATCGCGGGGCTGCTCGGAGCGTCGCCGGGCGCCTCGACGGCCGTGCCGATCATGCTCACGATGCTGCGCCGGTGCTTCCCGGACCGGTGGGACGCCTGGCAGGACGACGTCCGCGCGATGGTGCCGACCTACGGTCAGGACCTCGGCGACGACCCGGAGCTGGCGGACGCCACGCTCGAGCGCACCGCGAAGGTGCTCGGCCTGCACCACTGAGGCCTACACCGGACCGTTCCGGCTTGCGGTCCGTTCGAACGTGTGTTCGAATGACGGCATGCGGTGGAGTGGACAGGCGATCGATGCCGAGCAGAGCGACGCGCTGCCCGGGATGGAATCGAACAGCGGGTTCGTCCGGAGCGTCACGACGCCCGAGTTCGCCGGGGTGACCTTCCACGAGGTCCTGGCGAAGAGCGCCCTGAACCGGGTGCCGAGCGCGGACGGCTCGGGGACGTACGGCTGGACGATCAACCCGTACCGCGGGTGCAGCCACGCCTGCGTGTACTGCTTCGCCCGCCCGACCCACACGTACCTGGAGTTCGACGGCGGCGCCGACTTCGACCAGCAGATCGTGGTCAAGACGAACGTCGCCGACGTGCTGCGTCGTGAGCTCGGCAAGCCGTCCTGGGACCGCCACCCGGTGGCGCTCGGCACGAACACCGACCCGTACCAGCGGGCCGAGGGGCGGTACCGGCTGATGCCCGGCGTGATCGAGGCGTTGGCGGAGTCGCGCACCCCGTTCAGCATCCTGACGAAGGGCACCCTGCTGCGCCGTGACCTGCCACTGCTGGCCGAGGCGGCGAAGGTGGTGCCGGTCGACCTCGCGATGTCGATCGCCGTGTACGACGACTCGCTGCAGCAGTCGGTGGAGTCCGGCACACCGACGACGTCGGCCCGGTTGGCGACCGTGCGGGCCATCCGCGACGCCGGGCTCGACTGCGCGGTGTTCCTGATGCCGGTGCTGCCCTACATCACCGACACCCGGGCGCACCTCGACGACGCCGTCGGTCGGGCGACCGCGGCCGGCGCGACGAGCATCATGTACTCGGCGCTGCACCTGCGGCCCGGCGTCAAGCCGTGGTGGTTCGAGTGGCTCGGCCGTGAGCGACCCGACCTGGTGCAGCGGTACCGCGCGATGTACCTCGACAACACCTACGCGCCGAAGGACTACCGACGGTGGCTGTCGGAGCGCATCCGCCCGATCCTGGCGGCGCACGGTGTCGGACTGGGGCGCGTGGACCCGGCGACGGGGTCGATGGGCTTCTCCGAACCGCGAACCCTGCAGCCGGGCGTGCCGCAGGGGCCGCGGCACGGAGTCCCACAGGCGCTACCGCAGGAGCAGTCGGCGCCGACGGTGTCACCGCTGAAGCGCGCCGACCCCGGGTTCGACCAGCGGCTGCTCCGGCCGGCAGCGGCGCAGACGCTGTTCTGAAGGGTGTCCCTCCGGGTCGTGTCTTGTCCACGTTCGGGGGACAGCAAGACCCCGGTCCGGGCCGCTATCATCGTGCGGGTCGCCGCACGGCCCCGGATTCGGGGTACACGGCCGCTGCTCCGGTGGTTGGATCGTGGGCGGCGCCCTCGCCACCCGGAAGGATCCACCTCGTGCTCGGCATCCCCACGCACCTCGCACCGCGAGTGAACGCGTGGTCGACCGTGCGCGCATTCCACGCCGCCGCCATCGGGTCCCTGTTGGCCGCGGCCATCACGCTCGTGCTCTACGGCCTGTCCGAGCCCGGGGTGCAGGTCGTCGGCACCGCGCTGGCGGTCGTCCCGATGCTCGCCATGATCGGCGTGCACGTACAGTTCGGCACCCCGGTCTCGGCGATCGCGTTCCTGGCCGTCGGCGGTGTCTGCGCTTGGTGGTTCGCCGTCGGGGTCCAGCAGCAGGTGCCGACCGGGTGGGTGACCTCGTACCTGATGTCCCTCGTCGTGATCCCGCTCATCCTGGTCGGGGGAGCCGGGGCTGTGCCGAGCCGCGTCGTGCTGTGGTCCTTCGTGGGCTTCCTGACCGGACGACTCGCGACCTGGATCGCCATCGTGCAGGCCGACCAGTCGCCCCGTCCGCTCATCCTGGCCTGGGTCACCCTGGGATTCGTGGTCGCGCTCGTGCTCTTCACGACCCGCAGCACGGGGCGGAGCGAACGGGTGCAGCCCGAACTCCTGCGCTCGGCGCGCGAAGAACACGTGTCCGCCTACCGCGCCGGGGTCGAGGCCGAGGCGTCCGCGATCCTGCACGACACCGTGCTCAACCACCTGGGTGCGATCGCCCTCGCGCCGGACGGCCCGATGGACCCGCACCTCGCCGAGACGGTCGACGCTGACGTCGCGGTGCTCACCGGCAAGGGGTGGCTCGCGCCGGCCGCCCGCCCGCGTCCCGGTGCGGCGGCCGAGGCGTTCGGTGTGATGGTCGACGAGCACCGGACGCTCGGGCTGGACGTGACCGTCTCCGGTGACACCTCGGCGCTCGAGCGCCTGGACCAGCGTGCGCTGTCGGCGGTCGTCCGGGCGGTCGGCCAGTGCCTGGCCAACGTGCGGAAGCACGCGGGTACCGACGCCGCCGAGGTGAGTGTGTTCGACGACAGCGCGTCCTGCACCGTCATGGTCGTCGACGACGGTCGTGGGTTCGACGAGGACGCCACCGGAGCCGACCGGATGGGCCTCCGCGGTTCGGTGCGTGAGCGGATCGGCCGGGTCGGCGGTGACGTCCAGATCTGGTCGTCGCCCGGTTCCGGCACGAGCGTCATGATGACCGTGCCGTACGGACCGGTCACCGGCGCGGTCACCGTGCCGGTGGTCGGCGACGACCGGGGGACCGAGCGATGACGGCGGCCCGGCAGCGCGTCGGGTCCGGATCGGGGTCCCGCCGCACCGCGCAGCAGTACGACCCGCTCGGCGCGATGGGATCGCGGCCCCTGGCCCTCGTGCTCGGGGCCGGCAGCGTCGTCTGGGCACTGCTCGTGTCGATCTTCGACCGCGACGTCGTGGGCAGCCCCACGCTCAGCGCCCTCACGGTGCTGCTCGTCGCCGCCTCGGCGGTGGTGGTGCTCGCTGCCTCGAGCCCGTTCCGTGCGCCGTTCCCGCGCTCGGCCTTCGTCGCACACGTCGGGTTGCTCGGCCTGGCGTCGGTCACGAGCGTCGCGGCGCAGTGGGGGCCGGACCGCAGTGCCCTGAACGACTTCATGTCCCTGATCACCGCGACCGGCATCGTCATGGTCGCGCCGTACCGCCCGTGGACCGACCTGACGATCGGCGGGGTCGTCCTGGCCGCCGTGAACGCCGTGACCTGGGGCGCGGGGGCAGCCGAGTTCCCGCACGAGGTGCCGGTCGCCGTCGCGGCGTTCCTGGCCGCGGCCCCGACGCTCGTGCTGACCGCCGCGTCCGCGGTGTTCGCCTGGACCTTCGCGGGGCTCGCCGAACGGGTGCAGATCCGTGCCGGGTCGTACTCGGTCGCACGCGCCGAGCGGGACGGCATCGCGGCGAGCGTGCAGCAGGACCGCTCGACGATCCTGTCCCGCGACGTCGCCCCGTTCTTCGCCGAGCTCCGCACACGCGACGTCATCACCGACGCCGACCGTGCCCGTGCCCGCGCGATCGCCGACGGCATCCGGGCCTCCATGGTCGCCGACGCCGACCGCACCTGGTTCGAGCACGCCGTCCGGGTCGATGGCGGGCAGGCGCCGGTGGTCGACGACCCCGACGGCCTCATCGCGACGCTCGACACCGACCAGCGGGCGGTCGTCCGCACCTTCGTCCGTGCGGCCCTCCGCGCGTCGACCGTCGACCCGGCCGGGTTCCGCGCGACGGTGCGACGAGCCGACACCGTGGCGGGCCCGGCAGCCCCGGCCGCCGGGCCCGCGCGGTCGCCCGCACCCGCTCGTGTGTCCGTCGACATGGAGCTCGCCGTCGCGGACTCCGACATCGGCATCCACCGCACCTTCGACCCCTACTTCGCAGTCCTCCGCGTGACGTTCCCCGACCTCGACGTCGCGGTCCGCCCTTCCTCCCTCGCACTAAGGTTCTCCTATGACCAGCACTGACCCGAACAGGCTCTCGGAGGGGTCGCCGTCCCTCCCGAACCCGGGAGCACGACGTGTGCGGCTGGCCATCCTCGACGACCACGAGGTGCTGCTGGACAGCCTGTCGAGCTGGATCGCGGTGAACGCGTTCGACTTCGACCTGGCCCTGACCGCGCACACCTGGCTCGAGATGGTCCACAGCGACAGCTTCCCGACCGACCTGGTGTTCCTCGACTTCCAGCTCAAGGAACCCGTCTCGATCGAGGCCCGCGTCCGCACCTGCCGTGCCGCCGGCGCGAAGGTGATCGTGCTCTCGAGCGTCGACAGCCGTGAGTCCCGCGACCGTGCCCTGGCCGCCGGCGCCGCGGCGTTCCTGTCGAAGTCGCTCCCGATGCGCGAGGTCATGGACGTCGCCCGCGAGATCATGGGCGTCGCCCGCGAGACCCCGCAGCCCCGGGAATGGCGTCCGCTGCCGACGGGCGCCGCAGCGCACCAACGGCCGAAGCTCAGCGCCGGTGAAGAAGAGGCGCTGCGGCTCTACGTGTCCGGCTACTCGACGAACGAGGTCGCCGCGCAGATGAACGTGCAGTACGAAACCGCCAAGACCTACCTGCGTCGCGTGCGCGAGAAGTACAGCAAGGTGGGCCGCCCCGCCTCGAAGAAGTCCGACCTCATCCGTCGGGCCGCCGAGGACGGGTTCCTCGCGTAGTGGCGAAGCTCTACTTCCGCTACGGCGCGATGAACAGCGGCAAGAGCACGGGCTTGCTGCAGGCCGCCTACAACTACGAGGAGCGCGGGCACCGGGTGCTGCTCGCCAAGCCCGCTGTGGACACGAAGGGCGACCGTGAGATCGTCTCCCGCCTGGGCGTCACCCGGACCGTCGACATCGTCTTCTCCCCGGACGCCGACGTGCGCCAGGCCGTCACCGCCGCCGGCGCCGTCGACCCCGAGTCGGACCGCCTGGACGGCATGGTGCGGCCCGTCAGCTGCGTGCTCGTCGACGAGGCGCAGTTCCTCAGCCCGCGTCAGGTCGACGACCTGCTGCGCATCGCGGTGCTCGACGAGATCCCGGTCATCACGTACGGCATCCGCACGGACTTCCGCACCGAGGCGTTCCCCGGCAGCGCCCGCCTGCTCGAGGTCGCGCACTCCCTCGAAGAACTGAAGACGATCTGCCGCTGCGGCCGCAAGGCCGTCTTCAACGCCCGTACGGTCGACGGTCGGTTCGTCTTCGACGGCTCGCAGGTCGCGATCGACGGCGTCGACGTCGCCTACGAGTCGCTCTGCGCCAACTGCTACCTGACGGAGTCCGGCGGCCGCCTCGACGGCGCCTGACCCCTCTGCCGGGCGGACACGTCACTCGCTCGGTTCGTCGAGCGGTCACGACAACCCGCTCGGGTTCGCCGTGCGGTCACGTCGCGTCGGCGGCGCGCCTGTCGGCCGACCGGACGTGACCGGTCCGCGCGGTGCGCGCGGCACGTCGTGACCGCCCGACGTCCGAGACGGAACCGACAGACGGCCTGGAGGCGCGGCGCGGCCCCGCCACGTGCCTCCCGGCCGTCGCGCCGCACGTCCGGGGCGGGCCGCATGCGTCAGTCGAGTGGTCGCGGACCGTCGCTGCCGCGACTTCCGGGCGACGCCCGGTGACCGGGCGGCGGCGGGACGACGGGACGTCCTGACCGGTCGATGTCCCGGTCCCGGGTGGAATGCGGATGTGCCGGAGCGCGTTGGTGACCACATGACCGACGACACCCTGCACCTGTCCGTCCTCGACCTGGCCACCCGCGAGTACGGCCAGTCCAACACCGAGGCCCTGCAGGGGTCCATCGACATGGCTGTGCACGCCGAGCAGCTCGGGTACGAGCGGTTCTGGGTCGCCGAGCACCACGGGATGCCGGGCATCACGTCCTCGGCCCCGGCGGTGCTGCTGAGCGCCGTGGGCGCTGCCACCTCGACCATCCGCATCGGTTCGGGTGGCGTCATGCTGCCGAACCACGCGCCCCTCGTCGTCGCCGAGCAGTTCGGCACGCTCCGTGCCCTGTACGGCGACCGGGTCGACCTCGGGCTCGGGCGCGCTCCCGGCACCGACGGCGCGACGGCGATGGCACTCCGCCGCACGGACCGACTCGACGTCGACGACTTCCCGGACCGCCTGGCCGACCTGATCGGGTTCTTCACCGGCATGGGCGCGGAGAACCCGCTGGCCGGCATCCGCGCCGTGCCGGGCTACGGCGACGTGCCGGAGTTCTGGCTGCTCGGGTCCTCCGGGTACAGCGCGCAGGTCGCCGGCGCGCTCGGCATCTCGTTCGCCTTCGCCCACCACTTCGCGTCGGACAACACCGAGGCCGCACTCGCCCTGTACCGCGACTCGTTCCGTCCGTCGCGCTTCCGGCAGACGCCGAACGCGCTGATCGGCGTGCAGGTCGTCACCGACGAGGACCCCGCCGTCATCGACGAGCAGAGCGCCCCAGGCATGATCTCGTTCATCCGGATGCGCTCGGGCCGGAAGCCCGAGCCGGTGTCGATGGACGAGGCGCGTGCGTACGAGTTCAACGACCTCGAGCGTCGGTTCATCGCGGCCCGCACCGAGCGTCAGGCCTACGGCAACGCCGAGCAGGTCGCGGAGAAGATCAACGCGCTCGTGGCGTCGACGGGAGCGAACGGCGTGATCGTGTCGCCCGGTGCTGCGCAGGCGCGGTACCGGCACCAGGCGCTCGACGTCGTGGCCGGGCTGCACGCGGCCGGCAAGCTCGTGCCCGCGGGTGCGGCTGCTGGTGCCGGGGCGTCGTCCGTCGGCTAGCTCGTCGAGTTCGTTCACTCCGTCGAGTTCGTTCGCTTCGTGAGCAGGAATGGTCGGGTGTCCGCTGGGCACCCGACCATTGCTGCTCACGAGGTTCCGCGGCGCCTCAGGTGAGCAAGCCCAGGCGCGTGGCGGCGGCGACCGCGCCGACGCGGGAGCCGACGTCGAGCTTGCGGAACACGTTGTAGACGTGCCGCTTGACCGTGCCGATCGCGAGCTGCAGGTCGGCGGCGATCTCGGCGTTGGTGCGAGCGGCGGCGATGAGTCGCAGGACCTCGAGCTCGCGGTCGCTCAGCGGTGAGCCGGCACGGGCCTCGGTCACCAGGTCGACGGGGAACGTGACCGGCGCCGCATCGGCATGTGCCGCCCGCGCGATCCGGTCGACGAGTTCGCGGCTCGGGGTGTCCTTCGTGACGAAGTCGACCGCGCCGGCGTCGAGCAGGGTGCGGCGGAGGACCGCGTCCCGGTGCATCGTGAGCACCACCACCCGGATGTCCGGGCGGGTGCGGCTGATCGTGGCGATCGTCGTCCGTGCCGGCGGGCCGTCGAGCTCGACGTCGAGCAGCAGGACGTCGATCGCGGCGGCCTCGGAGGAGCCGAGCACCTCGGCCGGTCGCTCGCCGTGTGCGACGACGCGGATCGTGGGGACCGCGGCCAGGATGGTGGCGAGCCCTTCACGGAACAGCCGGTGGTCGTCGACGATGGCGACGTGGGTGACGGTCACAGGGTGCCCCTCGGGATGGTCAGGCGGACGGTGGTGCCGTGCTGTCGGCGGCCGCGGGTGCTCTCGACGTCGAGCCGAGCGCCGATCACCGCGGCGCGCTCGCGCATCGTCTGCTGTCCGAGGCGACCGTCGGCGTCGCTCTGCACGTCGAAGCCCGGGCCGTCGTCGGTCACCGTCGCGACCACGGCGGCGGGGGACCACGCGAAGCGCACCGAGGTCGACGAACCCGGGGCGTGCTTGCTGCGGTTCGTGAGCGCCTCGAGCAGGATCGTCAGCGCTTCCTCGGCCTGCCAGTTCGGCAGAGGACCGGAATTGCCCGTCGACTCGACGGACAGGCGGTCGTCGTCGGGGAACAGGTCGTGGATGTGCCGGCGGAGCGCGTCGTCGAGCAGCGCGTCCCCGACCCGGGCGTGCAGGCTCACTGCGAGGTCCTGCACGTCGCCGAGCGCACTCCGGAGCAACCGTGCCGCGTCGTCGAGCTGTGCGGCGCGCTCGTCCGAGGGCGGGTCCGTCAGCAGGACGAGGTCGAGGCGCTGCAAGCCGGCGAGGATGCCGTGTGCCACGCGGTCGTGCAGGTCTCGCGCGATCTGCGTGCGGGAGTCCAGGTGCGCCGAGGTGACACGCTGGCGCAGTGCCTCCGTGTACGCGACCGCCCCGGCCGGGAACCGGCTCCAGATGCCGGCGTGCAGGGCCCTGGTGGCCCGCAGGACCTCGGCGGTGGACTCCGCGCCGACCTCGTCGACGAAGACCGGCAGGTAGGCGTCGAACAGCATCTCCGCCGCGAGCATGGCGCCCGCCGGGTGCTGGGCATGCTCGGCGTGCAGACTGCCGGTCGCCAGGTGCTCGGGGTCGAGGAACGCGTGGCTCACGACGCTGCCGTCGGTTCCTGCCGCGTAGCGCTCGTGGGCCTCGGCGATCATCGACGTGACGTTCTCCGTCAGGCTCTCAGCGAGCACCGGGTCGTCCGCGATGCCGGGGAACTCCGCAGCGATCGTGGTGAGCACGGCGGCGAGGGGATGGTCGTTCTGCATGGCGCTTGCGAGCGTAGCGGGAGGTGGTGCTCGCAGCGGGGGAGGAACGGACCGCGTGGGTCGTGCGACCCATCCGACGGTCGAGCTGCACCCGGGAAAGCAGAAGGCCCTGGTTCCGGAGAACCAGGGCCTTCTTCGTACTGTCTCAACACAGTGTCGGGGTGACAGGATTTGAACCTGCGACCTCCTCGTCCCGAACGAGGCGCGCTACCAAGCTGCGCCACACCCCGCGGTGTCATCACTCCGTACCGGAGCAACCCGACAATACTATCCGATGATCGGGGATGCTCACGACCATCCGGCGAACTCCCGGGCGCGTCGGCTCAGGAAGCTCGTGCGGTGAGAGTGACCACGACGGCCTCGGGCCGGCAGGCGAACCGGACGGGCGCGTAGATCGAGGTGCCGAGGCCCGCGGAGACCTCGAGCCACGACCAGTGGTTGCGGTGCTCCCACTTGTGCAGGCCGCTGGCGTACCGACGGGGGAGGTCGCTGTTCGTGACGAGCGCACCGACCCCGGGGACCGCCACCTGACCGCCGTGGGTGTGCCCGGCGAAGATGACGTCGGCGCCCTGGGTCACGAAGGCATCGAGCACGCGACGGTAGGGGGCGTGCGTGACGCCGATGGCGACCGGTGCGGGGCCGTCCTCGTCCTCGGACCACGGCACGTCACCGCGCATCTCGTCGACGTTGGTGGGGAGCAGGTCGAGGCGGTCCCAGTCGCGGTGCGCGTCCGAGGTGCCGAACAGCTCGAACCGGGAACCCCGGAGTTCGATCGCGTGCGCCTGGTCGTTCAGGTCGAGCCAGCCGAGCGACTCGAAGAACGCCGTCTGCCGATCGATGTCGAGACCGACGGGCTCCGCCGCCTTGTGCATCCGGCTCGGCCCGGAGAAGTACTTGAGCGGGTTGCGCGGGGAGGGCCCGAAGAAGTCGTTCGACCCGTAGGCGAAGACCCCGGGCACCCCGCGGAACGGCTCGAGCGCGTACTCCACGGCGGCGTTCGCGGTCGCGTGGCCGAGGTTGTCCCCGGTGTTCACGATGAAGTCCGGCTCGACCAGGCTCAGGTCGCGCAGCCACTGCTGCTTGTCGGCCTGCCACGGGGCCATGTGGATGTCGGACAGGTGCAGGACGGTCACGTCACGGGAACCCGGCGGGAGCACCGGGACGGTCTCCCACCGGATCCCGAAGCGACGGCGTTCGACGAGCGAACCCCAGGCTGCCGAAGCAGCTCCGACGGCCGCACCGGCTGCGAGGACCCCGAGTGCGGCGCGCCCGCGGGTCACTTGCAGTCCTTGGGCGCCTTGCCGTTCTTGTCGCCGTACAGGGTCAGCGTGACCGTCGAGTCCTTGCTGGCGTCGGTGTGCACGCCGGGCTCGACCGAGGCGACACGGCACTCCTTGTCGCCGCCGCCCTTCGCGTACTGCTCGGCGATGGCGACGTTCGTCAGCCCGACCTGGTTCAGCTGGGCGCGAGCGTCGGAGAGGGGCTTGCCCGTCACCGACGGCACGGTGATCTGCGACCCGTCGGAGGTGTAGACGGTGACGCTCGACCCGGACGACAGCAGCGAACCGGCCGACGGCGAGGTCGACGTCACGGTTCCGGCCTTGCCGGCGCCCGGCTGCGCACCGCCGTCGACGTAGGTGAAGCCGGCACCCGAGATCGCGGCGCGGGCCTCGTCGGCCGTCTTGCCGCGGAGGTCCGGCAGCGCCTTGCTGTTGCCGCGGAGGGCGGAGGTGTTCGGGTCGGTGAAGGCGCCGGCGGGGTAGGCGGCGTTGACCGGGGTCATCGCCTGCTGCCACACGCTCGCTCGGACACCGGCGTACGTGCCGTTGACGCCGTTGCTGTAGTGCCGCAGGTTGTTGAGCTTGCCGTCGGTGTTGCCCTGCCAGTACGCCGTCGCGACCCGCGAGCTCGACCCGACGAGCCAGATCTGGTTCGCGGTGTCGGTGGTACCCGTCTTGGCGAACAGCTGGGTACCGTCCGGGGTCTGCGCGCCGCGGGCGGTACCGCTGGCGATCGTGCCCTTCATGGCGTAGACAGCGGCGTGGGCGACCTCGGGGTCGAGCACCTGCTTGCAGTCCTTGGTCTGTCCGCCGAGCTGCTTGCCGCTGGGGGAGGTGACCTGCTCGATGGCGATCGGCTTGCAGTAGATGCCGTTGTTCGCGACGGCGGCGTAGGCGGCGGCCATCGTCATCGGTGCGATCTCGTTGACGCCGAGGACGGACGACGGGGTGTACTGCAGTTCGCCGCCGTCGGCGCGGTGCACGCCGAGGGACTCCGCCGTGTCGCGGATGTCGCAGAGGTCGAGCTTCTGGGCCATGTTCAGGAACGCCAGGTTGATGGAGCCGGCGGTCGCGGCGGCCACCGTGTAGTTGCCGCTCTCACCGGGGCTGTCGTTCTTCGGGTTGTAGTTGCCCGCGGTGATCGGTGACCCGCAGGCGGTCCAGCCGGACGACATGTTCCGCGGTGCGCCGCTGACGACCTCGTTGAGACCGTGACCAGCCTTGAGCCAGGCGAGGAGCGTGAACAGCTTGTAGGTCGAGCCGGTCTGGAAGCCGCCGGAGTTGCCGTACTTGTAGTCGACGCTGTAGTTGATCGAGGTCGACGTCGGCGCGGACTTCAGCGACTGGTCGTAGTCCTTGTTCTGCGCCATCGTCAGGATGCGACCGGTGCCCGCCTCGATCGAGTTGAGCGTGGCCCCGAGCGCCAGGCCGGTCTCGGCCTTGTTGTCGTAGGTGTTGACGAGTTGCTTCTGCTCGGCGTTCAGGTCGATGTTCAGCGTCGTCTGGATCTTGTAGCCGCCGTTGCGCCACGCGGCGTCACGGGCCTTCTGCGACGATCCGAGCTGCGACATCTCCTTGACGACCTTGACGGCGTAGTCGCAGAAGAACTGCGATCCATCGCCGACCGACGCCCGGCACCCCTGCGAGGGCTGGGTCAGGCGGACGTAGTCCTTCGGGTTCGAGGCGACGGCCTGGTCGTACTCGGCCTTCGTCAGGTTCTTCTGGGCGTACATCGACTTCAGGATGACGTCGCGCCGGGCGACGTTCGCCTCGTACTTCTTCGGGTTCGACAGGTTGCGTGCCTCGGGGTACTGCACGATGGCGAGCAGCGACGCCGCCTCGGCCGGGGTCAGGTCGGTCGCGCTCTTGTTGTAGTAGTGCTGCGCCGCGGCCTGCACGCCGTACGTCTGGTCGCCGAAGTAGGCGATGTTCAGGTAGGCGGTGAGGATCTCCTTCTTGGAGTACTTCTTCGCCAGTCCGATCGCGAGCTTCATCTCCTCGAGCTTGCGGGGGATGGTCTGCTCGACTGCCTCGTTGTAGGCCTTGACCTGCTCCTTCTTCGTGGGGAGCTCGAGGGCCTGCTGCATCTTGATGTTGCGGACGAGCTGCATCGTCAGCGTGGAGCCACCGCCGGACTCGCCGAGACCGCCCGCGAGGCTGCCGACGCCGGCGCGGACCAGGGACGTCATGTCGACGCCGCCGTGGTCGTAGAAGCGCTTGTCCTCGCCGTCGATCGCGGCGTTCTTGAGCTGTTCGCTGATCTGGTCGAACTTCAGCTCTTCGCGGTTCTGGTCGTAGACCGTCGCGAAGTGCACGGACTTGCCGCCCGAGTACGCGTACACCTCGTTGCGCTGCGGGAGGTCACCGATCTCGATGTACTCCGGCAGGGACTCGAACACGCCGATCGTGGACGTCGTCGTGACACCGGCGACCGCGATGGCCGGGGTGACACCGATCGTGACGAGCAGGCCGGCGAGGGCACTGAACCCGACGAATCCGATGAAGGCGCCGACTGCTGAGACGGGCTTGGTCCGCGATGCAGACGTCTTCTGGGCAGACATAGGATGCAGCCTAAACGACACCCCCGACTGAAAGGCTGGCAAGGAACCGCATGACTCGCTGGGAGTACTTCACCACGCCGCTGATGATCCACAACACCACCGCGATCCTCAACAACTACGGGGACGAGGGCTGGGAGCTGGTCCAGATCGTCACCGGGCCCGAGGGCGGACTCGTCGCCTACCTGAAGCGCCCCAAGGCCGACTCATGAGCGTCTCCGACCGGCTCGCCGGACTCGGCCTGACGATCCCCGCGGTCGCCGCTCCCGTCGCCGCCTACGTGCCCGCCGTCGTGACGGGGCAGTACGTCTACACGGCTGGTCAGCTGCCGTTCGTCGACGGTGCCCTGCCCGTGACCGGCAAGGTCGGCACCGACGTCGACGCCGAGACCGCCGCGGCCCAGGCTCGTGTGGCCGCGCTGAACGCCCTGGCCGCCGTGCAGTCGGTCGCCGGTTCGCTCGACCGCGTGGCGCGTGTCGTCAAGGTCACGGTCTTCGTCGCCTCGGACCCGTCGTTCACCGGTCAGCCCGGGGTCGCGAACGGGGCGTCGACCCTGGTCGGCGACGTCTTCGGGGACGCCGGCGTCCACGCGCGGAGCGCGGTGGGCGTCGCGGTGCTCCCGCTGGACGCACCGGTCGAGGTCGAGCTGGTGGTGGAGCTCACCGCCTGACGGACCGTCAGCCGAACGCAGTACGCGAGCAGGGCCTCCAGTTTGAATCTGACTGGAGGCCCTGCTTCCGTTCCCGGGACTACATGAGTTCCGCGATGGTCGCCATGATCGTCGGGTCGGCGAGCGTCGTCGTGTCGCCGATGCGGCGGCCCTCGGCCGCGTCGCGGAGCAGCCGCCGCATGATCTTGCCGGAGCGTGTCTTCGGCAGCTCCGGCACGATGACGACCTGGCGCGGCTTCGCGATCGCGCCGATCCGCTTGCCGACCCAGTTGCGGAGTTCCGCGGAGGCAGCGTCGCGGTCGACGTCGGCGGCGGCCTCGGCCGTCAGGATGACGAACGCGACGACCGCCTGCCCGGTGGTCTCGTCGGCGGCACCGACCACGGCGGCCTCGGCGACGCCCTCGTGGCCGACCAGGGCGGACTCGATCTCGGCCGTCGACAGGCGGTGGCCCGAGACGTTCATGACGTCGTCGACGCGGCCCTGGACCCAGATGTCGCCCTGCCCGTCGAGCCGCGCACCGTCGCCGGCGAAGTAGCGGCCGGGGAACCGCGACCAGTACGTCTCGACGAACCGGTCCGGGTCGTTCCAGATGCCGCGGGCCATCGACGGCCACGGCTCGGTGATCGTCAGGTAGCCGCTCTCGCCGGGGTCGGCGCGGCGGCCGTCGTCGTCGACGATCTCGGCGACGATGCCCGGCAGGGGCGTCTGCGCGGCGCCGGGCTTGAGCTTCGTGACGCCGGGCAGCGCGGAGATCATGATCGCGCCGGTCTCGGTCTGCCACCACGTGTCGACGATCGGCGTGCGGTCGTGGCCGATGACCTGCCGGTACCACTGCCACGCCTCGGGGTTGATCGGTTCGCCGACGCTGCCGAGCAGGCGGAGGGTCTCGAGACTGCGGGCCTCCGGGATCTCGCGGCCGGCCTTCATCGCCGCGCGGACCGCGGTGGGTGCGGTGTAGAGGACGGTGACACCGTAGGCGTCGACGAGGTCCCACCAGCGGCCGGGCTTCGGCTCGTCGGGGGTGCCCTCGTAGAGCACCTGGGTGACGCCGTTGGCGAGCGGGCCGTAGACGACGTAGGAGTGGCCGGTGATCCAGCCGATGTCGGCGGTGCACCAGTAGACGTCCTTCTCCGGGTGCATGTCGAAGACGTTCTTGTGCGTGTAGGCCGCCTGCGTGAGGTAGCCACCGGAGGTGTGCACGATGCCCTTCGGCTTCCCGGTCGTGCCCGAGGTGTACAGGATGAACAGCGGGGTCTCGGCCGGGAACGCCCGGGCCTCGTGGGTCGGTGCCGCCTTCGCCAGCTCGTCGTGCCACCAGACGTCACGGTCGTTCCACGCGATGTCGTTGCCGCCGCGCTTGACGACCAGGACGTGCTCGACCGTGTCGGTGCCCTCGCCGGTCAGCGCCTCGTCGACGGCGGGCTTGAGCGGTGAGACGGCGCCGCGACGCCACCCGCCGTCCGCTGTCACGACGAGCTTCGCGCCGGCGTCCTCGATGCGGGCGCGGAGGCTCTCCGCGCTGAACCCCCCGAAGACGACCGAGTGCACGGCACCGATGCGGGCGACGGCGAGCATCGTCACGACGGCCTCGGGGATGAGCGGCAGGTACACGACCACCCGGTCGCCCTGGCCCACGCCGAGGTCGGTGAGCATGTTCGCGGCGCGCTGCACCTCGGCGGTCAGCTCGGCGTAGGTGATCCGACGCGTGTCGCCTGGTGCACCCTCGAAGTGGATCGCGACCCGGTCGCCGTTGCCCGCGCGGACGTGCCGGTCGAGACAGTTCTCGGCGACGTTGAGCGTTCCGTCGGCGAACCACTTCGCGAACGGGGCGCCCGACCAGTCCAGGGTCTGCGTGAACGGGGTGCGCCAGTCGAGCAGGGAGCGGGACTGCTCGGCCCAGAAGGCCTCGCGGTCGGCTGCTGCCGCGTGGTGGAGGTCCTCGCCGGCGACCGCGTCGGCCACGAACTCGGGCGGCGGCGCGAAGGTCGCTCCGTCATCGCCTCGGGGGTCGGTCTGGGTCGGAGTGGACATCGATGTCCTTTCGCGTCGTTGCGGCCTCTGGTGGCATCCGTCGTGGATGCGTGCGTGCATCCGGGGCGGTTGCGTGCGTGCATCCGTCGCCGGTGTGTGCGTGCATCCGTCGCCGGTGTGTGCGTGCATCCGTCGCCGGTGCGTGCGTGCATCCGGAGACTACCCCTCGGCCGGGTCGGGGCGCGGCACGCCCGGATGTCGTGTCCGGGTTTGCCCTGGAGAGCCGATCGTGGGGTACAGTGGTTCTCGCTGGACTCGTTTCCGGCGGCATCGAATCGGATTCCCCCCAATCCCTCGATGTCAAGGCGGCACCTGTTCCCCCCAACCGGTGCCGCCTCTTCTCTTTTCCGGGGTCCGCCTCGAGCGACGGTGCTTCGTCGGGCTTCGTCGTGTGCCCCGATCCGCGCAGGGACGCCGGTCGCGTGGACAGACCGGTCCATGCTCGTGCATGCATTCTGCATGTACCTGCGGAGCAGTTGCTCCGCCCAGTCCTGCTGTGGGGTGCAGGGGTGATCGGTGGCTCGAGCGGATTCGGTGTCGCATCATCGACCGGGGTACGGCTTTCCGTATCGGGGTACAAATCGGTCCGTTGGTCGGACACTCCGACGTTGTCCACAGATGTGGGGACCGTCCGATCGGCGCGGGTGCCGACTGCCTACCGTCGGCGGCATGCCCCTGCACCGTGCTCCTCCCTCGCCCTCGTCCCGCCCGTCGTCACGGTCGTCCGCGCCGTCGCGACCACTTGCACCGTCCGCGCCGTTCCTGCCCGGGGCCGCGCCGCCGGCTCGCCGCCGGGCCGCCGTGGTCGTCGAGTTCGAGGAACTCGCTGCCCTGGTGGCTGATGCCACCGTGACGGACGTCCTGGTGCTCGGCGGTGTGGGGACGTGGGTCGACCGCGGGACCGGCCTCGAAGCCGTCCAGCCGCGACTGACGGAAGCGCGAGCCCGCGAACTCGCGACCCGGCTCGTCGCGCTCGGCGGCCGACACGTCGACGAGACCACCCCGTGCGCGGACGTCCGGCACGGCGACGGCGTCCGGGTCCACGTCGTCCTTGCCCCGGTGTCCGTCGGGGGCACCGCCGTGTCGATCCGACTGCCGCAGGTCCAGCGACCCTCCCTCGCCGCCCTCGAGCGCGGCGGGACCTTCGCGTTCGTCCCGCGGTCGGTCGTCGAGGACGCCGTCGCCGCGCGCCGGAACGTCCTGGTCACCGGTGCGACCGGCAGCGGCAAGACCACCCTGCTCGCGGCGATGCTCGGGAACGTCCCCGTCGACGAGCGCATCGTGACGGTGGAGGACGTCGCCGAGCTCCGGATCGCCCACCCGCACGTCGTCGCGCTCGAGGTGCGGCAGGCGAACGCCGAGGGGGTCGGCGCGCTCGGCCTCGACCGGCTCGTGCGCGAGGCGCTGCGGATGCGACCCGACCGGATCGTCGTGGGGGAGTGTCGCGGCGCCGAGGTCCGCGAACTCCTCTCCGCCCTGAACACCGGGCACGACGGGGGAGCCGGCACCGTGCATGCCAACGGCATCGCCGACGTGGCCGAACGCCTCGAAGCGCTCGGCGCACTCGCCGGCCTCGGTGCCGAGGCGCTCGCCCGGCAGGCCGTCAGCGCCTTCGACCTGGTCCTGCACGTGGAGCGACGGGCAGGACAGCGGCGGCTCGGTGGCGTGGGCACGCTGCGCGTCGGCCCGGACAGGAGGCTCGAGGTGCGCCCGGTGGACGGGCTGCGGTGAGCCGACCCACACCCGACGGTCCGGTGCGGATCGCCGGGGTGCTCGACCGGGTGGCGACGCTGGTCGCGGCGGGGGTCCCGCCGCCGCGGGCCTGGCGGCTCGTCGGCGGACTGCCCGGGGCCGGGGGACCCGCGCAGCAGGACATCGCCGTCGTCCTCCGCGTGGCGGACCGGACGGGAGCGCCCGTCGCGGAGACCCTCCGCGGGCTCGCCGGGGCGCTCCGCCGTGCTGCCGCCTCGGACCGCGCGATCCGGGTCGCCCTGGCCGGTCCGCGGACGAGCGCCCGGGTGGTGCTCGCACTGCCGCTCTTCGGGCTGGGCCTCGGCGCGGCCTGGGGCGCCGGCGCCGTCGAGGTCCTGGTCGGTTCACCGGCCGGTTGGGCGTGCTCGTGCACCGCGGCGGCCCTCGTCCTGGCCGGTCGGGGGTGGACCGCCCGGCTGGTCCGTTCCGCGACCCCCGACGGCCGCGTGCCCGGGGTGCTCCTCGACGCCTGGGCCGTGGCGGTCGCCGGAGGCGGGTCGTGGACCACCGCCGGGCGGGCCGTCGCCGAGGCGTCCGCGGGAGCCGCCGCGCCCGTCGGCGACCTGGACCGGCTGCGGGAGGTCCTCGACCTCGCCCGGCGCGCCGGGGTCCCCGCCGCGGGGTTGCTCCGCCGCGCTGCCGAGGACGTGCGCGACGAGGCCGCTGCCGACGGGCTCGTGGCTGCGGAACGCCTGGCCGTCCGGCTGGTGCTGCCACTCGGGGTCTGCGTCCTGCCGGCGTTCGTGCTCGTGGGGGTGGTGCCCGTGGTGGTGGGGGTCCTCTCCTCCACGGTGGGCGGTACCGCGTGACCTCTCCACAGATGCCACCGGGACCCCTCGTCGCCACCGCAGCCCGGACAGGCTGGACCCACCGAACAGAAAGGACGGACACCATGAGCACCACGTCATCCCCCGGCAACTGCACCCGTCGGGCCATCCGCCACCGTCGCCCGCGTCCCCTCGTCGCCCGGTGGCGGTCACGACTGCGGGACGACCGGGGATCGGCGACCGCCGAGTACGCGGTCGTCATCCTCGCCGGTGTGGCGCGTGAGAGGCAGGAGTCTTAAGACCCCTTGTGGCCGAATCGCGCCCGGCTCCTCTTCGCGACCTCGATCACTTCTGCGCTGCCGTAGGAGATGATGTGGCCGTCCAAGTACGACATAGCGGCGTCCCGAAGCGGCTTGTACTCCAGCCCAACGGCAGCCACCATCTCGACCGCTCCCAGGATCTCGCTTTGACCGATCGGGTCCTTCCGATCGGTGATCGCACGTCCGTGTCCGAGCGCCATCAACTCGATGAAGAGGCGGCTCGTCTCAGTCAACTTCGCCTGCTTCAGGGCGTTGGTCTGCACCCTCCACGTGATCAGACCGGTGACCGCCGCGGAGATGACGGTGCTCGAAACTACTGCGGCCACGATGGCGGATATATCCATGTCCTCATGATGGCGGGGGCGCGGGACCTACGCGAGAGTAAGTCCATGGACTTCTACGACCATGAACCTGTCACCGACGATGAACTAGCCGAGATGCCCGAGGACCAGCGCCTCAGAGCAACCATGAACCGTCAGTTGATCGAGGAGGCTCGGGCTGCTCGCGACGCATTCGTGAAAGCCAACTCGGCGTATAGCGAGACCTGGGACAGGTCACCGGCGACGACTCCCGAGGAGGCCGATCGTGCCCTCGAAGCCCTCATCGAGGTCCAGCGCCTGTTCAACGAGTTTGAAGCGGCTCAGACCCAAGCCTTCGACTTCCTACGCTCAGTTGCCAGCGACAATCCGCCTCGGGAGGCTGGCCTCGGGGGCCATTGAGACACGACGAAGCCCCTCGGCCCGAGATGGGAGCCGAGGGGCTATGAGTCCGTCAATGACTGGGGCGATTCTACTTGATCGGTTCGTCTTCGTCGTCGTGACGGGCGGCCACCTCCTCGCGGTGGCGGGCGGCCCGGATCCTCGCGAGCCGGTCCCCCTCCTGGGCGTCGAGGTGGGCGATCTGTCGCTCCGTCGGGGTCGGCTCGCGCTTCTCCTCGACGGCCTCGCGGCGTGACCTCTCGGCCTCGATCGCGGCTGACAGGCGCTCGGCCTGTCGTTCCGTGGCGGTCTTCGTCATGGTGCACTCCTAGTCGTCTTCGTCGTACGCGCCCGACTCCGGGCGTCGTGGGGGTGGGGGTAGGACTGGCGCTCGCGAGGCCGGGTGCTCCTCGTCCTCGTCTGAGAGCGTGAACGCCCCGCGGTGGGCGAGGACCGGCTCGGCCTCCGCTCGGCCCTCCTGAGCCTTCCTGGCGGCCTTCTCGCGGGCCTTCTCGGCCTTCCGCGCCCGCTTCGCCGTCTTCTCGCGGCGCTTCGTCCAGCGGGCGACTTCCTCGGCCGTCGCCGGTCCGCCCACGTCCTCCTCGATGCCGAGGCACCACGCGAGGAAGCGGTCTTCCTCGCGCTCCAGCGCCTCCTCCGCGTCGAGGAGCCTGTCCCGGTCCACGGAGTCGAGGGCCTTCAGCGCGTCCCGGCTCGGCGGCTTCAGGGCGGACTCCGGGAGGAGGAGGCTCACGAGTGGGAGTGTCCGGAGGAGGGCGGTCCGATCGGTGGCCGTCCTCGCCAATTCGATCCGCCTAGGCATCGGTCACGTCCGGCACCTGATCCGGGAGGTTCAACCCGAGGAGCCGGGTGCGCTGGGCCTCGGTCTTCAGGATCAAGGCGTAGATCGCGTTCCGGGCGGGCTGGTCGAGCGCGAGCCGGAGGTCCTGGTGGAGTCGCTGGAGCACGTCGTCCAGGCGAAGCTCCACGTCGATCCGGAGTTCGTCGGCGGTCTGCCTCGCGAGGCGGCCGTAGGCGACCTTGACCCGCTCGGCCACCTCGAACGGCGTCAGGCCGGTGGCGAGCGCAATCTCTTCGAGGGGCTGCCCCTCGCGACGGCGGACCAGGCACTCCAGGGTCTTCCGGGCATCCTCGCTGAGTTCGCGGGCCGAGGCCGGGGCGGCCGACTTCTCGACCGCCCCCTTGCCCTTCTTGCCGCTCACTCGGCGACCGCCTTCGCCGTCACGGCAGCCTTTGCCACACCGATGCGCTCGTGGACGAGGCCCGCGGCCTTCTGGAGCGCGCTTACGGCCGCGCCGATCTGGACGGCGGCTTCGCTGTCCCTCACGGACACCACGTGGCCGCCCGTGTTCGTGTAGCGCACCCCCTCCAGCGCGAGGGGCGTGACGCCATAGGCCTGGTCCACGCGAGCGGCGATCGTCTCGACGGTCTTCAGGACGCTGGCGATGCTGTTCAGCGCGGCGTCGAGGTCGCGAGCCGACGAGGCAGCCCACTCGACGCCATGCTCGGTCACAGCGGACTCGACCTTCACGAAGGCCTCCATCGCCAGCGCCTCCGTTGGGCGGACGGCGGCGCGAGCCTTCGCGAGGGCGGCGCGGGCGAGGTCTTCGAGTTCCGTCGGGTCCTCGATCGACTCTGCGCCGTCCTCGACTGCAATCTGGGCGCGGCGCTGGTCGGCCTTCACAGCCTGAGGGATCGCGGTGTCCAGAACCGTGACCTCGCGACGGAGGCGACGGAGCCGGTCGTCCGCGACGCGGAACCGGTCCACGGCCTCCGCGAGCGGCTTCACGGGGATGTTCTCCGGGGTGGGGAGTTCGACGCTGTACTGGAGAGCACGGTCGTTGGTCTGGAAAGTGGTGTTCGTCATGGGATATGTCCTTCGAGTTGGTGTTGAGGGTTAGTGGAGGTTGGCAGCGGAGACGATCGTGGACGCCTCCAGGTCGTTGCCGGTGGCGGCAGGGAAGGCCGATGGGCTGGAGGCCGCGAGCTGAATGCCAATTTCGACAATGTCGCCGGGCTTCAATCCGACCTGGCTGACCCAGTAGGCCCCCGTCAGAGCGTTTCGCGAGTCGTAGGACCCGAACTGCTTCGCGGACGGGAAGACCATCGAGAACTGGTCGCCGGACGGGTACCCGACTCGGATTCGCATGTTGACGAAAGCGACGCCGCCCGAGGAGGCGTCGGCAATCGAGGCGGTCGCCATCACCATGCCGTCCAGCGAGGACTTCCCCTGCGGCACTTCCAGGGTCATCGTCACCCACTCGCGGTACACGTTCGACGCCTGGTCTGTGAGGCCGAGGCCGTAGGTCCCGCCCGATGTGGTCTGCACGAGGGGGAGGCTCGCGACGGCCTGGGCGTACTGCTCCGCTGTCGGGGAAGACACTCGGCGTAGTTGCTGCTCCAGGCGCGCAATCCGGTCCTCCAGACCTCCGAGCGCTCCGGGGGTACGTATTGGGTATGTAGCCATGGTGATTTTCCTTTGTGTGTCTAGGGGTCGAGTAGGTCGAGGGCGTCGGTCACGTGCCTTCGACCGGAAGGGGTAATCGCGAGGCTGGTCTTCCCGGTCTTCTCCAGGAAGCCGCGCGAGACCAGGCGGTTGATCGCGTCGTAGGCCGGAGTGCGCTTGAACCCGAGCGAGTCCACGAGGGTGTCCCGGAACGCCGCCGATGTTGCGCCGACTTCCGAGAAGCCCCGGTGGAAGGCCTGGAGCGCTTCGTCGTCCCGGCTCGGGAGGTCTTCGACCTCGCGGTGGAGGTGGCCTCGGGTGCCGCTCATGACGCCTGAGGAGGTGCCTTCGATGGTCTGGAACACCAGGTCGGCCACGCGCTCGATCGGACCTTCCTTGCGCTTCATGAACTCGAGGGTCTTCACGAGGTCGCCGTGGAGCCGGAGCGCCACGTCGAGCGCACCGAGGATCGCTGAGGAGCCGCGAAGATCGCCGGACTTGCCCTCGTGGTGGACGAGAACGACCGTGCACCCGGGGCGGGCGGCGCGGATCGTGTCCACCGCTCGCACGATCCCAGACATGGCCGTGGACGAGTTCTCCTCGGCGTCCCCGGCGACACGGGCGAGGGTGTCGAGGACCACGAAGTCCACCTCCCGAGCGGCGACCGTCGCGGCAATCTCGGCCACTTCCGCGCCGTTCGTGAGGTTCACGGCCGAGGTGCGGAACAGGAGCCGGTCCTCGACCTCGCCGGGCCACGCGAGACGGAGAGCTCGGACGCGCTCCCCGAGGCCGGAGACGCCTTCCGCGGCGACGTAGAGCGCCCGCCCGGCCTCGACCTCGTGCCCGAGCCATGCGCTTCCGGTCGCGATCGACCAGGCCCAGTGCAGGGCGACGAAAGACTTCCCGGTCGCGGGTGCGCCGTAGAGCATCGTCGTCGTCCCGCGGTCGAGCACACCCTCGATCAGCGGCTCCGGGGCGGGGAGACTCAGCACGTCCTCCAGCGACAGGAGGGAGTCCTCGAAGGTCGTCGCTTCGCCGCGCTGGGACGCCTCGAATCGGCGCCGGGCCTCGTCCTGGCGCGCCAGCCACTCGACGCGCTCACGGATCGCGGCCTCCCGCTCGTCCACCTCCTCGTCCACCTCGGCCTCGAACTCGGCCACCTTCGCGGCGTCCTTCTTCGCGGCCTTCCTGGCCTTCTTGCGCTCCTTCCGGGTGAGGAGGTGCCCGGCGTCCATCGGGTCGGTGTCCGTGGCCCTGGCGACGACCTCGCGAGCGAGGGAGTCCCAGTCCGCCTCCACGTCGGCCTCGGGGTGCGTGCTCCAACGCTCGCGGGCATCGGTGTAGACCGCGAGCGCGCCCGGCTCGCCTTCGAGGACGAGACCGAGGAGGTGGCGGAGGGGCTTCTGCACCTGACCGCGGTCCTGACCGTCGTCCAGGATCGCCTCCCCGGCCGTCCGAGCGCGCTTCGAGGGCTTGCCCGGCTCCGCGTACCGGTGGAGCGTCCGCACGAGGTCCAGGTCCTCAGGTGTGCTCCTCGGCTGGTAGGCCGTGGCGAGGAGTTCCGGGACAGTCTCGGTCACGTCGGCCGGCCGAATCGGCTCCGAGGTAGTGCGTCACGGAGACCAGGCCGTTGTAGGAGCGGGTGTCCACGCCAGGGAGGATGCCGGAGACCGTGCCGTTGCGATCGTGCTTCGGGTTCGCGAGCCGCCAGTGATGCTCGCCGAGGCCCGACCGGGACGGCTCGCCGCCGCCGAGGTCGAACTCGTCGCCGAGGCCGCGCTCACGGATCGAGTCCCGGCCGTCGGGCTGGCCCGGCTTCCAGTCGAGGTCCGTGACGTGCAGGGGCGTGCTCGCGCGGCCGGGGACCACCAGTACCTCGGCCTTCGGCTCGTCCTTCCACCACTTGCGCACCATGTCGGCCGTCACGGTCTCGATCCCGTCGCGCTGGTAGCCGACGGCGGGACGCTTCGTCCCCGGAATCCCAGGGAGGACGTAGTGCCCGGCCTCCAGCCACGCGAGCGCCTTCTCGACGCGGGCGCTCATGCGGCCCCGTAGTAGGTGCCGGTCTCGCGACGGAACACCTTCACCAGGCCCATGTCGTACGCCTCGAAGATCGCGGAGAGTGCGGACCGTTCATTGATGCCGAGGCCGTCCACGAGGTGGTCCACGAGGTCGGAGTGCTTCAGCAGACGGTTCCCGTAGGCGAGGCCCTGGGCCACGCTGTCCACGTACGGGCTGGCGCGGGTCGCCCGACGCGGGGGCTTCCCGGACTCTCGGAGTGCCCTCACGAGGTCCTGAGCGGCCCTATGGGTGCGGCACGCGAGGATCGCCTCGACCAGGCGGGCGTCGGCGAACTCCTGGGGCGTCTTCGGGGCGGTCATCGGAGGCCGTCCTCGATGGCACGGGCACGGTCACGCTTCAGTCGGAGCGTGGCTTCGCGGACCCGCTGGTCGTAGGTCAGACCCTCCGGGAACTCCTCGTCTACCTCGCGGAGGTAGGGGTCCAACTCCTCGGCCGACGGCCGGAGGCTGGCGTACTGGCGGGAGGAGCGGGCGGGCTTCTTAATCCCGTACTCGGCCTCGATCTGCTCGTCCGTCCAACCCTGGGCCTTCAGGGCGGCGCGAAGAGCTTCGAGGCCCGCGCGACGCTTCCGGGCTGCCTCGGCGGAGGCGGCACCGGCCTTCTTGCCGAGGGCGGCGCGCTCCTCGGGCGTCATGTTCGCCATGCGGTTGTAGCCGCCCTTGCGACCGGCTGACTTGCGGGTCGCGGCGCGCTCGGGGCTGTCTGCCATGGTCACGCCGCCTTTCGAGCGGTCGCGACGACGCCAGCGAGACCCGAGCGGATGGCGGGCGAGAGAGGCGGCGGCGGGACGGCGGCCAGGAGCGCGGCACGGTCGGCTTCAGGGAGCCGCGAGAAGGTGCGAACGATGTCCCAGGGGGACGAGGGGATGACGGAGGTAGGCAAGAGACGGACTCCAGGTATCGGAGGGAGTTCGTCCTGTCTCGCTGGACGTCAACACCTCCGACCCTCGGGAGGTCGTAATCGGAGGCTGTACGGGAGCGTGCCTACTTGTCGCGGGGAATCGTGCCCCGCCCTCAGACCCCGGTGACGGGCAGTACGCCGTTAGGTCCGGCCAGTCGAGGTATTGGCCTCAACCAGTAATACGAATGTACCTGGTTCCGCATTACCTGGTCAATAGGGGAATGCATTCGGCGTGTCGTCAAGAATGTGGATATGTCCCGAAAGTAGACATTGAATCTTCCTATTCATCTGTCCGTGTCCGTGCCGTCGTCGTCCGTCCGGGTAACCGGCACCCCCTAAGGGGGCCGGACCCGGACGGACGGCTCGGACGGTGGTCGGACGATGGTCGGACGACCCGGACGAATGGCTCTACTTCCCAGTAGCTACGGGGATGGCAGCGCTCGCGTGGACCCGGACGACGGTCGGACGCCATCTCCTCGTCCGGGACGATCGTCCGGGCACCAACCCGGACGACTGGCACGGGTGGTGAGGGCAGTAGAGAGAAACCCTGGAGAACGACGGGGTTGGCAGCGAAAGCCATTGGTTATGTAGACGTAACTATCGGTGGCCTATACCCGGCTCGCGCGGAACGAACACCCCCGATCTCCCCCGTCCTGACGGCTCGCGTGTACGCCCCCTCGACTACAGCGCTCGGGGTTGTTGAGCGGGCGTATCTCAGACCTTCCAGGTGACCGTCGTCGTCTCGGACATGCGGGCCATCACGCGACGGAAGACGGCCGGGTCGTTGAGGTCGCCGCCCGTCCGGTTCCCCTGCCCGATCGTGTGGACCTCGACGCGCATCAGGAGGTCAACCACCCGACGGCGCTGGTCCAGCGGCAGGGACGCCCACACGGCCGCCACGTCCGCCGCCTCGACCAGGCCGCCCAGCACCTCGACGCGAGCCGACTCGGTGAGCCGGTCGTCCAGCCCGGCCAGGCGCTCGCGAAGATCACGGACCGCGGCCCGGGCCTGGTCGGCGCTGAGGGTGCCGTCCGCCACGAGGGAGGCCACGGTGTCGAGGCGGGCCTGGACCTCCCGGCGCTCGGCACGGAGCGCGTCGAGGTCGGGGCGGTCCTGGTCCACGAGGAGGTCGGCGGCGTCCGGCTCGGACAGGCGGGCGACGACGAGGGAGGACACGTAGGCGTCGAGGGGCGCGCCCCGGCGCATGAAGTGGCCCATGGACCGGCACCGGTAGGACTGGACGCCCTTGTCGCCGCCACCGGAGCGGATCGGCTCGAAGCACACGCCGCACACCGCGAGGCCGGACAGGAGCCACTTCCTCGCGGTGCCCTGGCCGTGGGGCTTCCGGGCACTGAGGAGGCCGCGGGCGGCGAGCCACCGGTCTCGCGAGACGATGCCCTCCCACGCGCCCTCCATGCAGAGGTCCGGGTCCACGTTCGCGGGCGTGTAGTGCCCGCCGTCCTCGCGGAGGGGCGGGATCAGTCCGGCGTTGAACGGGGAGAGGAGGAGGCGCTTCACGGTGGAGGGCTGCCACTGTGCGCCCGCTCGCGTGAGGCGGCCCTGGTCGTTCATTTGCCGGGCGATCGCGCCGAGGCTGGACCCCGCAATGAGGAGGTCGTACATGTCCCGGACGACGGCCGCCTCGTCCTCCACGATGTCGTACGCCGCGAGGCTGCCCCGTGCTCGCCGGTCGGCGGCACTGACCCACGAGTACCCGAACGGGACGCGGCCCGACGACGGGACGCCCTGGGATCGCCGCTGAGCGTTCGCCGCCTTCTGGCGGGCACCCTTCCGTTCCATCTCGGCTCGCGCGACGGTGGCCTTGATGCGGGCGAACATGCGCCCGTTGTCCGTCGCGAGGTCGGCCTCGCCGTTGGCCGTGATGATCCGGAGGTGCCGACGAGTCGCGGCGTCGATCCAGTCCTCCAGTTGGCGAGGCTGGCGGGTCAGGCGGTCGAGGTCGTAGCAAATCAGCACGTCGAAGCTTCCGGCCTCGAAGTCCTTCTCCATCTGGTCGTACGCGGGTCGGACGCCGTTGCGCTTCGATGCGCTCCGGTTGTTGTCGGAGTAGACCTGCGCGACCGGCCAGCCGTGCTCCTTCGCGATCGCCTGGCAGAGTTCGAGTTGCCGCTCTACGGCCGCCCCTTCGCCCGTCATGTCGAGGGACTGGCGGACGTAGATCACGGCTTCTGTGGACATGTCCGTAAGCCTAGGCACACTCCTGCCCTCCGTGCACTACCGCGGCCGCCGTGGCCTTCGCCGGTGTGCTCGTCGCCGTCATGCGCTCCGGCGAGGTCCAGACCATCCTCACCGACCTCGTCCGTGGTGCGCTCTCGCTGTGAGCGCGGCTCCGTGACCGTCGAGTTCGCGGTGGCGCTCCCCGTGGTGGCGCTCGTGCTGACCGCCCTCGTCGCGGCGGTGCTCGTCGTCGATGCGCAGGGCCGCCTGCAACTCGCCGCAGCCACGGCCGCCCGGGCGATCGGGCGCGACGACGAGAGCCAGGGCCGGTCCGCGGCTGACCGGATCGTCCCGGGGGTCTCGGTCGTCGTCCGGTCGGACGGCGACCTGGTCTGCGTCGACGCCACGCGCGGCGGGACCGGTCCCTTCGCGGCGCTCCCACTGACCGCGACGGGGTGCGCCGTGGCCCGAGGGGGCTGACGTGACGAGTCTCGACGGCCTACGCGGCTCGGCGACCGTGCTGCTCGTGGCGGTCCTCGGCGTGGGTGTCCTCGTCGGGTCGTCGGCGCTCGCCGCAGCCGGTCACCGCACGCAGGCCATCCGGGCCCAGGGTGCCGCCGACGCCGCCGCGGTGGGCACCGCGGCGTCCGCGACCGGTCTGGTGCCGGGGGAGCCCTGCGCCGTCGCCACCCGGATCGCCACCGCGAACGGGGCCACCCTCGACGCCTGCGAACTCGTCGCCACCACGGCCCGGGTCCGCGTGGTCGTGGGCACCGGTCCGTTCGTCGTCGGCGCACTCGCGGTGGCCGGTCCGGCAGGCGACCCGTCCGAACACTATGTGTATGGTGTGCCTGTCGGCCCGCGGTCACCGATGTCCCGGTCGACCCGGACACGCTCGTGGACAGGGCCGATCAGCACCATCGATCAAGGAGACACGTGCCAGGCACGAAGAAGCTCGTGATCGTCGAGAGCCCTGCGAAGGCGAAGACGATCGCGCAATACCTCGGTGACGGATACGAAGTCCAGGCCTCGGTCGGACACATCCGCGACCTCGTCGAGCCGAAGAACCTGCCGGCCGAGCTCAAGAAGGGCTCCCTCGGCAAGTTCTCGGTGGACGTCGACAACGGCTTCGAGCCGTACTACGTCGTGTCCGACGCCAAGAAGAAGACCGTCTCCGAGCTGAAGCGCGCCCTCAAGGACGCCGACGAGCTCTACCTCGCAACAGATGAAGATCGCGAGGGCGAAGCGATCGCGTGGCACCTGCTGCAGGTCCTGAAGCCGAAGGTGCCCGTCAAGCGGATGGTGTTCCACGAGATCACGAAGGAGGCGATCCAGCGCGCGCAGGAAGCCACCCGTGAGCTCGACACCGCCCTCGTCGACGCGCAGGAGACCCGCCGCATCCTCGATCGTCTCTACGGGTACGAGGTCTCCCCGGTCCTGTGGCGCAAGGTCGCGCCCGGTCTGTCCGCCGGCCGTGTGCAGTCCGCCGCCACCCGTCTCGTCGTCGACCGTGAGCGCGAGCGCCTGGCCTTCGTCTCCGCCAACTACTGGGACCTCTCCGCCCGGTTCGAGAAGGCCGGCGAGTCCTCTTTCTCCGCGCGACTCGCCCGGATCCACGGCACCCGCGTCGCCTCCGGTCGTGACTTCGACGACCGCGGCACCCTCAGCGGAGACGTCGTCCGGCTCGACCAGGCCGCTGCCGCGTCGCTGACGACGGTCCTCGAGCGCGCCGGTGACGCCACCGTCCGCAGCGTCGACTCGAAGCCGTACACGCGACGTCCGGCCGCCCCGTTCACCACGTCGACGCTCCAGCAGGAAGCCGCACGCAAGCTCCGTCTGTCCCCGCGACAGACCGCTCGTGCCGCGCAGACCCTGTACGAGAACGGCTACATCACCTACATCCGTACCGACTCGGTCTCGCTCTCGAAGCAGGCCATCGACGCCGCTCGCAAGCAGGCAGCGGACCTGTACGGTTCGGCCACCGTTCCGGACAAGCCCCGTCTCTACGCGAGCAAGAGCAAGAACGCGCAAGAGGCGCACGAGGCGATCCGTCCCGCCGGGGACTCCTTCCGCACCCCGCAAGACCTGCAGGGCACCCTGACCGGTGTGGAGTGGCGCCTCTACGACCTCATCTGGAAGCGCACCATCGCTTCCCAGATGGCGGACGCCAAGGGTTCGACCGCATCGATCGTGCTCGGCATCTCCTCCGCCGAGTCGGTCGAGGGCATCGCCTCGACCGCGAACGGCACGGACGCGGAGTTCACCGCCTCCGGCACCGTCATCACGTTCCGCGGCTTCCTCAGCGCCTACGAAGAAGGCCGTGACGAGGACCGCCACGAGTCCTCCGAGCGTGCCGGTCAGGACGTCGCCCTGCCGAACGTGGCCCAGGGCGAGCACCTCGCGGTCAGCGACGTCGAGGCGAAGGGGCACGACACCACCCCGCCGCCGCGCTTCACCGAGGCGAGCCTCATCAAGACGCTGGAAGAGCTGGGGATCGGGCGTCCGTCGACCTACCCCACCATCAGCCCGACGATCATCGACCGCGGCTACGTCTCGCTCCGCGGTACGCAGCTGGTGCCGAACTGGATCGCGTTCAGCGTGGTGCGGCTGCTCGAGGAGTACTTCGGCGAGCTCGTGGAGTACGACTTCACCGCCGAGATGGAAGAAGACCTCGACCGCATCGCCCGCGGCGACGCCGACCGGGTGGACTGGCTCAAGGGCTTCTACTTCGGTGGCGGCGACGACGACCAGCGCGGCCTGCGGACCGTCATCGACAACCTCGGTGAGATCGACGCCCGCGAGATCAACTCGGTCGAGCTCGCTCCGGGCCTCACACTCCGGATCGGTCGGTACGGCCCCTACATCGAGGTGCCGAGCGACGACCCCGAGAAGCCGCGGCGCGTCAACGTCCCCGAGGACCTCGCTCCCGACGAACTGACCGTCGAGAAGGCGAAGGAACTCGTCGACGCCCCGGTGATCGGCGATCGCGTCGTCGGGATCAACCCGGAGACGGGCAAGGAAGTCCTGGCGAAGGACGGCCGCTTCGGCCCCTACGTCACGGAGCGCACCCCCGAGCCCGAACCCACCGTGGACCCGAAGACCGGCGAGGTCGTCGAGGCGCCCGCAGTGGCGGAGGCCCCGGCGGCCGAGGCAGCTGCTGCGACCGCGACGAGCGAGACGGCGACGGCGAAGAAGGCCCCCGCAAAGAAGGCGCCTGCGAAGAAGACGACGAAGAAGGCCGCGGCGCCGAAGGAACGCACCGCCTCGCTCTTCAAGTCGATGGATCCGCAGACCGTCGACCTCGAGACGGCGCTGAAGCTCCTCGACCTTCCCCGCGTCGTGGGCCAGGACCCGGAGACGGGCAACGACATCACGGCGCAGAACGGCCGGTACGGGCCGTACCTGAAGAAGGGGACCGACACCCGGACCCTGCCCGGCGAGGACGCGATCTTCGACATCGACCTGCCCGGCGCACTCGAGCTGTTCGCGCAGCCGAAGTACGGCGGGAACCGCACCGCGAGCGCCGCGCTCAAGGAGTTCGACGCCGACCCGGTGTCCGGCAAGCCGATCAAGATGAAGGACGGCCGATTCGGCCCGTACGTCACCGACGGCGAGACGAACGCGACCATCCCCAAGGGCGAGGACGTCGAGGCCGTCGACCACGCCCGCGCGGTCCAGCTCATCGCCGACAAGCGTGCCAAGGGGCCGGTCAAGAAGAAGACCCCGGCTCGTCGGACGGCGGCCAAGAAGAAGTGACCGGTCGCTTCATCACGCTCGAGGGCGGCGACGGCGCGGGAAAGACGACCCAGGCGGAGCTGCTCTCGGCGTGGCTCGGTGCGCACGGTCGAACCGTGGTGCGCACCCGCGAACCCGGCGGCACCGACCTCGGCGTCCAGATCCGGCAGATGGTCCTGCACGAGCGGGGCCACGTCGCACCCCGGGCCGAGGCGCTGCTGTACGCGGCCGACCGTGCCCAGCACGTCGAGACGATCGTCCGTCCGGCGATCGCGCGTGGCGAGGTCGTCCTGCAGGACCGCTACATCGACTCGTCCGTCGCCTACCAGGGCGTCGCGCGGGGGCTCGGCGCCGAGCAGGTCCGCTCCGTCTCGGAGTGGGCAGCGGACGGCCTGGCACCGGACCTCACGATCCTGCTCGACCTCGACGTCACCGTCGGACGCGCCCGGGTGGCCGCGGCGCGGGGGGACACCTTCGACCGCCTCGAGTCCGAGGCCGCGGCGTTCCACGAGTCCGTCCGTCAGGCCTTCCTCGCGATGGCGGAGGCCGAGCCGGCACGTTTCCTGGTGGTCGACGCCTCGGACCCGACCGACGCCGTACAGGACGCGATCCGTCGAGCGGTCGCCCCGCTCGTCGGGATCGACCCGGCATGACGGTGGTCACTGACAGGATGGTCCCGTGAGCGTGTGGGACGGCCTGACCGGGCAGGACGAAGCGGTCGCGTCGCTGCGCAACGCAGCCGAGTCGACCGGCGGCACCGGCGGCATGACGCATTCGTGGCTCATCACCGGCCCGCCCGGGTCGGGACGGTCGAACGTGGCGACCGCCTTCGCCGCGGCGCTCGTGGGCGACGGCCCCGACGACGACCACACACTGCGGCAGATCACCGCGAAGACCCACCCAGACGTCTCGGTGCTCACGACCCAGCGCGTGATCATCACGATCGACGAGATCCGGCAGCTCGTCACCTCGTCGTACTACTCGCCGTCGGTCGGGCGCTACCGCGTCGTCATCATCGAGGATGCCGACCGCATGACCGAGCGCACCTCGAACCTGCTGCTCAAGGCGCTCGAGGAACCCCCGGAGCGTACGGTCTGGATCCTCTGCGCCCCGAGTGAAGCCGACCTGTTGCCGACGATCCGGTCGCGCGTCCGCTCGGTCCGTCTGCGGGTGCCCGGCATCGAGTCCGTCGCCGACCTGCTCGTCGCCCGGACCGGTGTCGACCGCGCCCTCGCCATGGATGCTGCCCGTCAGGCGCAGAGCCACATCGGCATGGCACAGCGCCTGGCCACGAGCGAGCCGGCACGTGACCGTCGTCGCCGGACCCTGACGACCGTGCTCGGTGTGCGGAGCGTGGGTGACGCCGTCATGGCGGCCGCCGAGCTCCTCGCCGTCGCCGACGAGGACGCCAAGTCCATCACCGAGCAGCGGGACTCCGAAGAGCGCGACGCAGCCCTGCGCTCGCTCGGGGTCGAACCCGGCGGGACGATCCCGCCGGCGCTCCGGTCGCAGCTCCGCGCCCTCGAGGACGACCAGAAACGCCGTGCGACCCGCAGCCTGCGCGACGGCCTCGACCGGATCCTGGTGGACGTCTCCTCGCTGTACCGCGACCTGCTCCTGCTGGGGCTCGGAGCCCCGGCGGAACCGGTCAACCTGGCGATGCAGGACCAGCTCGAGCACGCGCTGCCAACGATCCCACCCGCTGCCGCGCTCGAGGTCCTCGACGCCGTGGCCCTGGCCCGCCAGCGCATCGCGGCCAACGTGGCGGCACTCCTGGCGCTCGAAGCACTGCTCGTCACCATCGCCCGCGCCCGCCGCTGAGTCACGGCGTGCGACAATCACGGCATGCCCGACGCTGAACCCGGCCTGCGCGAACGGAAGCGCCGCGCCACCCGGCGCGCCATCCAGCAGGCTGCGCTCCGGATCGCCATCGAGGACGGCCTCGGCGCGGTCACGGTGGACGAGATCTCCCGGCGGGCCGACATCTCGCCCCGGACGTTCTTCAACTACTTCCCGAGCAAGGAGCAGGCGATCCTCGGAGACGACCCGCAGCTGCCCGACGACGCGGCGTTGCAGGCGTTCGTCGACGGTGGTCCGAGCGGCGACCTGCTCGCCGACATCGGCGCGCTGCTCGTGCACTCGACACGCGAACTGATCGAGGAGCGCGGGCTCATCGAGGAGCGGCAGCAGGTCCTCCGCGCGAACCCGGAGCTGTTCAGCCGTCGGATGGCGTCCATGAAGGAGTTCCAGGCGGAGCTGCAGGCGGCCATCGCGCGGCGGCTCGACGACGCCGACCCGCAGCTCGCCGCGGACCCCGAGGCGCTCCGTCGTCGCGCGGGGCTCGCGGCCATCGTCGCCCTCGCCGCTCTGCGCCACGCCTGGTGGGAGTGGTCGGGTTCCGAAGCCGGAACGCACCTGGTCGACGAGCTCGAACGGTCCTTCTCCGAGCTCGGCGTGCTGGTTTCGCGTTCACTCGTCTGAACCTGTATAGTCATTGCTCGTGCCACTCCGGACATGGAGTGTGCGCCGCCTTAGCTCAGTCGGTAGAGCGATTCACTCGTAATGAATAGGTCGTCGGTTCGATTCCGACAGGCGGCTCCGTGAACACCCCGGTCAGGTCCACTCGAAGTGGCTCTGACCGGGGTTTTCGTATTCCGGACGAATCCGTGTCCCTCGCCCGAGGGGCAGACGTCCGGCGTGATCGCGGGCTAGCCTTGTCCGCGATACGGGGGACACGATGACCGACCACCAGCCCAGCGCTCCACCGGCGATGACGCCGTGCTGAAGCGTGTCTTGGTCATCGTCGTGGTCGCCGCCACTGCCGGAGCCCTCGCGGTGACCGCGGCAGCAGTGCCCGAGTCCGGCGCGACGTCGGCGTCGACCTCGTCGCCGAGCACCGGTTCGTCCGCGACCCCGACGGCGTCCGCGACCGGCCCCGCGTACCTGGCGGACCGCGAGCCGACCTTCTCCGAGGACTTCGACACCCCCGCCGCAGCCGGCGGCCCCTTCGCCGAGACGTACCGGAACTCGTGGCAGCCGTACCCCGACGGCACCGGCGGCAAGTACTACTCGAACGGGCTCGTCAGCGCCCACGACGGCTACCTGGACGTCGCGATGGACGGTGAGCACGGTGCTGCCGGAACGTTCGGCACGCCCACCGGCGCGTGGTCACACGTCGGCGGCACCTTCAGCATCCGTGCGCGGGCGACCGGCGGAGACGGCAACGGGATCGCGGTCATGCTCTGGCCGACGTCGAACGTCTGGGCCGACGGCGAGGTGAGCTACCCGGAGGGACAGTTCGACGGGTCGCCCCGCGTCTTCCACCACTCGATGCTGCCGGGGCTGGAGCGCCGCTTCGAGCACTACAACACCCGGGTGTCCTGGAACGACTGGCACACGTACACGACCGAGTGGGTGCCGGGGAAGAGCGTCCGGTACTACCTCGACGGCAAGCTCGTGTTCACGGTGCCGCGCAACGTGCCCACCACTCCGCATCGGTACATGTTCCAGATCGGCAACTGGGGCGACCCGGGGCACGTCCAGATCGACTGGGTCCGCACCTACGACAGGTGAGAGACCAATCCCCCCGGACGGGGGCTCCGAATCAGTCCGGTCGTACGACCCGACACCCGTGTGCTCGCGTCGATGACCCGAACCTCGACGCGGGTGCGCGGACGGGGACGATCCCCGTTCTGGGGCTGCCCGACGGCGTCGGCGCGGTCCACGATGAGAGGGAACCCGTTCCGTCGTCACCGAGAGGTCGTCATGCTGCTGTCCCTGGTCTACATGAGCGCAGCGAAAGAGGTGTTCGACCAGGAGCGGCTCGACGCACTGCTCGAGCACGCACGGCTCCGCAACGCGGCGTCCGGCCTGTCCGGTCTGCTCGTCTACAAGGACGGCCGGTTCATGCAGCTGCTCGAGGGTCCGGAAGGAGCCGTGCTCCAGACGTACCAGCGCATCATCGACGACCCGCGGCACACCGAGGTCGGCCTGCTGGTCGAGGAGCGCATCCACACCCCGCGCTTCGGGGAGTGGAAGATGGCGTTCCACCGCGAGCCGGACGCCGAGCTGCCCGACGGGTTCGACTCGTTCCTCGCCGAGGGCGACGCGAGCGCCGACACGAGCCGTGCCCGTGAGCTCCTGCGCTGGTTCCGGAACCACCCGATGGCCGCCCCGGACGCTGCGCTCGGCAAGCACCGCCGCTGACAGCACCGCCGCAGCCCACGTCGCGCTGGTAGACAGGATCCATGACGGTTCGCTGGGGAGTCATCGGCACAGGCGGCATCGCACGGTCCTTCGTGGGTGACTGCACCGCGGCTGGCATCGTGTTCACCGCCGTGGGCAGCCGCACCCGCGGACACGCCGAGGCCTTCGCCGCGGAGTTCGGCATCGAGCGGTCCCACGGTTCCTACGAGGACCTGGTGGCGGACGAGGGCATCGACGCGGTCTACGTCGCGACCCCGCACGTCCGGCACGCCGAGGACGCCCTGCTCGCGATCCGGGCGGGTAAGCACGTCCTGGTCGAGAAGGCCTTCACGATGACCGCGGAGGAGGCCCGTACGGTCGTCGACGCCGCTCGACGATCGGGTGTCGCGGTGATGGAGGCGATGTGGACCCGCTTCCTGCCGCAGATGGCGATGATCCGCGAGATCGTCGCCGAGGGCAGGATCGGTCGCCCGATGGTCGTCGAGGCGACGCACCACCAGGCCCTCCCGACGGACCCTGGTCACCGGCTGCGCGACCCGGCACTCGGTGGGGGAGCGATGCTCGACCTCGGGATCTACCCGGTGTCCTTCGCGGTGGACGTGCTCGGCGTGCCGACCGCGCTCGTCGCAGCGGGCACGCTGAGCGAGCAGGGCGTCGACGAGCAGATGGGCCTGGTCATGACGCACACGGGCGGCGCGCAGTCGATGATCCACTTCGGGATGGACCTGCGGAGTCCGAACACGGCGTCGATCATCGGCGAGACCGGCCGCATCGACCTCGACTCCACCTGGTACACGCCGACCACCTGGCGGATCCGCGACCGCGACGGTGCCGTGGTCGAGGAGTTCGACGGTCGCGAGGAACTCGCCGGCTACGAGCACGAGGCCCGTGCCTTCGAGGCGATGATCACGTCGGGCCGCCACGACGACGGCCCGATGGACCCGGACGAGACCGTCGCGATCATGGCGGTGCTGGACGAGGCGCGTCGCCAGGTCGGGGTCCGGTACCCCGCCGACGGTCCCGTCGCGGCTCCCTGATCCGGCGCCCGTCCTCGACGGATCCCGCCCCCGGCCTGGAGGCTCCTGCCGCAGTTCCGTAGGATCGGACGCGATGTCCGAGCAGCAGCCCACCCCGCGTTCCGTCCCGGAGCGGTTCCGCGCCGCCGTCACCGCGGTGCGCGCATCCGCCGCACGACGCCCGGTCCCCTGGATCGCAGGTGGTCTCGCGGCGCTGCTCGTGGTCGGCTCCGGTGGGGCCGTCGCCGTCGCAGCAGCCACGACCCCGGACTCCCGGACGGCCGCCGCGCCGAGCTCGACCCGGACCGCGTCCTCGGCTCCGGACCGGACGACCACCACGAAGCGCCCGACGGCGAAGCCGTCCCCGACGCCGACCGCCGACGCCCGCGTCGTGCCGGACGACCTCGCCGGCCCGTCCGCCCTCCGGACCTGCTCGATCGCGACGGCTGCGTCGGCGAGCGGCCTCGGCGACTTCGAGGGGTACGTGATGGACGCCGAGACGGGCAAGGTCCTGTTCTCGAAGCACGGCGAACGGGCCGCCCAGACGGGCAGCGTCATGAAGACCCTGACCTCGGCGACCGCGCTCTCCGTGCTCGGGGGCGACCACCGCATCTCGACGACCGTCACACGGGAGTCCGCGAACACCGTCGCCCTGGTCGGGCACGGCGACGCGACGCTGTCCGCCGGCGGCGGGACCGTGTACCCGGGCGCCCCGACCCTCGCCCAGCTCGCGCAGCAGGTGAAGGCGAAGGTGGGTGGCACCCCGGTCACCACGATCGTCACCGATGACTCCTACTGGAGCGATGCCGACGCCTGGGACCCCACGTGGCCGGTCTCCGAGCGCACCATCGGGTACCAGCCGGAGGTCACCGCGCTGATGGTCGACGGCGACCGAGCGAACCCCGCAGCGGCGACGTCACCGCGGTCGGAGGACCCGGTCGGACGCGCGGGCGTCGCCTTCCGCACGGCGCTGGCGAACGCGGGCGTCGCGGGCGCCGGTTCCGCGCAGATCGTCAAGCGGGCGACGACGGGCACCGAGACGATCGCCACGGTGTCCTCGCAGCCGGTGTCGACGCTCATCGGGCAGATGATCCCGAACTCGGACAACACCCTGGCCGAGATGCTCGCCCGGGTGTCCTCGAAGGAGTCCGGGTCGAACGGCTCGGCGGCGTCCCTGTCGTCCGTGTACCAGTCGGCGCTGCGCTCGTACGGCCTCGACCCGGCCGGCATCGTGATCAAGGACGGCTCGGGCGAGAGCGCCTCGAACGCCGTGTCGCCGGAGTTCGTCGCCCACCTGATGGTGCAGGTCGCCTCCGGCGCGAAGGGCCTCGGGACGCTCGCGAACGCCCTGCCGGTGTCCGGGCAGTCCGGCACGCTCGCGAGCCGGTTCACCGGCGCGAACGCGGTCGCCCGTGGCAAGGTGCACGCGAAGACGGGCTGGATCGACAGCGCGAACACCCTCGGCGGCTACATCGACGCCGCCGACGGGTCTCGGTTGACCTTCGCCTTCTACGCCATCGGTTCGCCGCGTGCGGCGGCACTGCCGGCACTCGACGCGGTGACCGCCGCGACCTACTCGTGCGGGAGCAAGCTCACCGGCTCCTGAGCCGACGGGTGTTGGATGGACCCATGGCAAGAGCACTCCTCGTCGTGGACGTCCAGAACGACTTCACCGAGGGCGGTGCGCTCGCGGTCACCGGGGGAGCGGCGCTCGCGAAGCGCATCACCGCGTTCCTCGGTCGGCACGGGGACGAGTACGACCTCATCGTGGCGTCCCGCGACTGGCACCACGGGGACGACGACAACGGCGGACACTTCGCCGGACCCGAAGGACCCGACTTCGTCGACACGTGGCCGGTGCACTGCGTCGCCGGGACGCCCGGCGCCGACTACCACCCTGATCTCGACACCGCACTGATCGACGTCGACGTCCTCAAGGGCCAGGGTACGCCGGACTACTCGGCGTTCCAGGCCGTGACCGAAGCGGGCGTCCCGCTGGCCGACCTGCTCGCCGAGCGCCGCGTGCACACGATCGACGTCGTCGGCATCGCGACCGACCACTGCGTCCGAGACTCGGCACTCGACGCCCGTGCCGCTGGACTCGACGTCGCCGTGTACGAGGACCTGGTGGCCGGCGTCGACGCCGAGCGCAGCGCCCGGGCGCTCGACGAGATCCGGGCGGCCGGCGGACACGTCGACCGCAGCGACATGGACGAGGGCCTCGCGAACCCAGGAGGAGCACGACTGTGACCGACACCACCACGAACGAGACCACCACCGTCGCCGACGAGCACGTCCGCGTCGAGGGCGTCCCCACCGGACTCTTCATCGGGGGCACCTGGCGTGCCTCGTCGAGCGGGTCCACGTTCGCCGTGCACGACCCGTCGACCGGTGCCGTCCTGGCCGAGGTCGCCGACGCCACACCCGAGGACGGCATCGCCGCCCTCGACGCCGCGGCCGCCGCACAGGAGTCCTGGGCAGCCACGGCCCCGCGCACACGGTCGGACATCCTGCGCCGGGCGTTCGACCTGGTGCACGAGCACGCCGACGACCTCGCGGCCCTGATGTCGCTCGAGATGGGCAAACCCCTGGCCGAGGCCCGCGGCGAAGTCGTCTACGGCGGCGAGTTCCTGCGCTGGTTCTCGGAAGAAGCGGTCCGCATCACCGGTGACTACCGCACGAACCCCGAGGGCACCGGGCGCGCGATCGTGCTGAAGCGTCCGGTCGGCCCCGTCTACGCGATCACGCCGTGGAACTTCCCGCTCGCGATGGCGACCCGGAAGATCGGCCCGGCCCTGGCTGCCGGCTGCACGGTGGTCGCGAAGCCGGCCGACCTCACCCCGCTGACGACCCTGTTCCTGGTCGAGCTGTTCCGCCGTGCCGGGCTGCCGGACGGTGTGCTCAACGTGATCCCGTCGAGTGACGCCAAGGGGCTGTCCGAGCCGATCATCGCCGACCCGCGCCTGCGCAAGCTGACGTTCACCGGTTCGACCCCGGTCGGTTCGGCGCTCCTCAAGCAGGCGGCGGACAACGTGCTCAAGACGAGCATGGAGCTCGGCGGCAACGCCCCGTTGCTCGTGTTCGACGACGCCGACCTCGACGAGGCGGTGGACGCGGCGATGCTCGCGAAGTTCCGCAACACGGGCGAGGCGTGCACCGCGGCGAACCGGTTCTTCGTGCAGGACGGCATCGCCGACGCGTTCGTCGCGGCCCTCACCGCGAAGGTGGACGCCCTGCGCGTCGGCCGGGGAACCGAGGACGGCACGACGCTCGGACCGCTCATCGACGACCGCGCCGTGGACAAGGCCGCCTCGCTCGTCGACGACGCCCTCGGTCGCGGTGCCCGGCTCGTCACCGGTGGCCACCGGATCGACCGCCCGGGCACGTTCTACGAGGCGACGGTGATCGACGACGTGCAGCCCGGCTCGGAGATCATGACGACGGAGATCTTCGGACCGGTCGCCTCGGTCACGCGCTTCAGTACCGAGGACGAGGGGATCCGGCTCGCGAACGACACCGAGTACGGACTCATCGCCTACGCCTTCACGACCGACTTCCGGCGCGGCCAGCGCCTGGCCGAGCGTCTGGAGACGGGCATGCTCGGGCTGAACACGGGAGTCGTGTCCAATGCGGCGTTCCCGTTCGGCGGCGTGAAGTCCTCGGGCCTGGGCCGCGAGGGATCGCACGAGGGCATCGAGGAGTACCTCGAGACCGTCTACGTCCTGACGCCGGACCCGTTCGCCGCCTGAGCCCGAGTCGGCGGTACGGCCGCGGTGCACGCGGCCGTACCCGTACTCACACGAGCAGCTGGTGCTTCGCCAGGTCGCGGTAGAGCGGCGTCGACTCCACGAGCTCGGAGTGCGTGCCGCTGCCGACGACGCGGCCGTGCTCGAGCACGACGATCACGTCGGAGTCGACCACCGTGGACAACCGGTGGGCGATGACGAGCAGGGTGCGGTCCTCGGCGACGGCGTCGATCGCGAGCCGCATCTTCTGCTCGTTGACCCCGTCGAGTGACGACGTCGACTCGTCGAGCAGCAGGATCGGGGGAGCGGCGAGCAGCGCGCGGGCGATGGCCAGGCGCTGCCGTTCCCCACCTGAGAGCATGACGCCGTCCTCACCGACCTGCGCGTCGAGACCGCGGGGATCGCGGTGCAGGACCTCGCCGAGGTTGACCGCTTCGAGCACCCGGACGCAGTCGTCCTCGGTGGCGTTCGGCGACCCGAGCAGCAGGTTGGCGCGGATCGTGCCGGCGAGCACGGGCGCGTCCTGCTCGACGTAGCCGATCTGGGCACGGAGCTCGTCGCGGTCCATGCCGCGCACGTCGATGCCACCCAGGCGGATGACGCCGTCGGAGGGGTCGTAGAACCGCTCTATCAGCGCCAGGGTCGTCGACTTGCCGGCGCCGGACGGGCCCACGAGTGCGACGCGCGAGCCGCGGGGCACCCGGAACGACACGTCGTGGAGCACCACGTCGTCGGCCGGGCGCTCGTCGTCGACGTGATCCGGGCCTCCTGGGCGGTCCGCGGGGTCGGACGCGACCGCGCCGTCGGCACCCGATGCGTCCGCCTGGGCGCGGTACCGGAACGACACGTGCTCGAACGCGATGGCGTCGTCGGTGGCGACGGCTGCGGCCGGCCGGGCCGACTCGTCGTCCTGGGACTCGGTCGGCAGGTGCAGGATCTCCTCGATCCGGCCGAGCGCGCCGAGCGCCTGGGCGACGGCGACGGCCGCGCCCATGGCCTGGCCGAGCGGCATGATCATCATGAAGAGCAGCAGGATGAACGTGATGAGCGTCGCGATGGTGATGGTGCCGGCTGCGACCTGTGCCCCGCCGACGCCCAGGACGGCGATGAACGCGACCTGCATGACGATGCTGGCGACGGGGACGACGAAGGCGGACATCTTCGCGATGTCGAGGCCCCGCTTGTAGGCCTCGGTCGCGTGGCCGTCGACCTCGCGCACCTCGCGCTCGGTGGCGCCGGCCGCTCGGATGGTCCGGACCGCGCCGATCCCGCGTTCGACGGCGGCAGTGAGGTCGCCGACCTTCTCCTGCGCACGCTTCGAGGCGACCCGGATGCGACGGCTTAGTCCGCCGACGACGACGATGGCGATCAGGACGATGACGATCACGATGCCGAGCAGCAGTGGATCGATGATCGCCATCGCGACGATGGCGCCGATGAACGTGAGCGCGCCGCCGATCGACTCGATCAGTCCCTGGGTCAGGACGGCCCGGAGGAGCGTGGTGTCGCTGCCGACGCGGGACACCAGGTCACCGGTTCGGCGGGTGTCGAACTCCGAGATCGGCAGGTTGAGGATGCGGGCGATGAGCTTGCGGCGGGTGGAGAGCACGACGCCCTCGCCCGCGCGCTGCAGCAGGAAGTGCTGCACGCCGTTCAGCACTCCCGCGACGATGACGAGCCCGACCAGCAGCCACACGAGCGTGCTGAGGGTGTTGCCCTGCTGCACCGCGGTGATGACCTGGTTGACCAGGAGTGGCTGCGCGAGCGATGCCCCCGCACCGAGGACGCTCAGCACGATGATCACGACCATCGCTGGATTGTTCTCGAACAGGTAGGACAGCAGGCGGCCGAACGTGGCGCGGGGGCCGTCGGAGGTCTTCGGGCGTGCGAAGGGGAAGCTCATCGTGTTCCTAGTTTCTGCCGTACTTCTTGTGCACTGCCTGTCGGCTGACACCGAGCAGCGTCGCGATCTCCTGCCACGAGGCGCCGGCGGTGCGGGCACGTCGCGCGGCGAGCTCTTCGGTCCGGTCGAGCTCACGGCGCAGTTCCCGCACGTTGGCGAGGGCGGAGAACGGGTCGTCCCCCGATGCTCCGGCCGCGAGGCTCGTGATGGTCGGTCGGTCCATGCCTGTCAACCTACATTGACGCACCGGCCTTCGTCAACCTGCGTTGACGGCGTCTCGCCGCGCTGCATCGGGTGCGCAGACGCCGGCGTCTTCGTTCGACGCCGCCACGCGCGCGAGACGCCGCCGAATTCGGCGGCGTCTCGGCGGGCAGGCGGCGTCCCGCTGACACGACGGCGTGTTGCGGGGGGGGGGGGGGCGCACATGACGGA
>NZ_QKSE01000013.1:0-121383 GCF_003234595.1 Curtobacterium sp. MCPF17_051
CTCGCTCAAGCCCCTCCAGCTCGAGGGCGACAACGCCATCCTGACCGGCACCACCGTCCACGTCAGCGAAGACGCCGCCGGCCTGCTGAACAAGACCTTCGGCACCGACGCCGTCAAGCGCGGCCTCCTCGTCGGCACCGCCACCATCACCGCCCAGATCAAGTAACACCTGCCGCACCACCGCAACACGAGCACCACCGCACGACGCGAAGAGTCGCTCCGCCGATCAGGGCGGAGCGGCTCTTCGTCGTTCGCGGTTCCGCCGGCGGTCCTGCTCCTCCCAGTGGCCGAGCCTACGATCGAGCGAATGCCCGCTCCTCGCTCGACCCCCACCGACGACCGACCCGGGCCGGACGACTTCATCCGCGTCCGAGGCGCCCGCGAGAACAACCTGCGTGACGTCGACGTGGACATCCCCCGCGACCGGATCGTCGCGTTCACCGGCGTCTCCGGCTCAGGCAAGTCCTCGCTCGCCTTCGGCACCGTCTTCGCCGAGGCCCAGCGCCGGTTCCTCGAGTCCGTCGCCCCCTACGCGCGGCGGCTGATCGCGCAGGGGTCCACCCCGCACGTCGACTCCATCACCGGACTGCCGCCCGCCGTCGCCCTGCAGCAGCGTCGCGGCGCCCCGAGCTCCCGCTCCACCGTCGGCACCATGACCACGCTGTCGAACTCGATGCGCATGCTCTACTCGCGCGCCGGCACCTACCCGTCCGGCGCCGACCGGCTCGAGTCGGACTCCTTCTCGCCGAACACCGTCGCTGGCGCCTGCCCCCGGTGCCACGGCATCGGGACCGCGCACGAGGTCACCGAAGCATCGGCCGTGCACGATCCGTCGCTGAGCATCCGCGACGGCGCGATCACCGCCTGGCCCGGTGCGTGGCAGGGGAAGAACCTGCGCGACGTCACCGCCGTGCTCGGCTACGACATCGACCGCCCGTGGCGCGAGCTGTCGCGCAAGGACCGCGACTGGCTGCTCTTCACCGAGGAACAGCCCGTCGTGCAGGTGCAGCCGAAGCGTGACCGCGTGGCGAAGCCCTACAAGGGACGCTTCTGGAGCGCGCGCCAGTTCGTGCTGCACACCCTCGCCGACTCGCAGAGCGAGACCCAGCGCAAGAAGGTGCTGCAGTTCGTCGAGTCCGGCCCGTGCGGGCTCTGCGGCGGCACCGGCCTGACCCGAGCGGCACTCGCCGTCACGATCGGCGGCCACTCGATCGCCGAGCTGAACGCCCTGCCGCTGACCGGCCTGGCCGACGTCCTGCGCCCGATCGCGGCGATCACCGACGCGGCAGCGGCGACGTCGCGAGCATCGTCCGGTGAGCACACCGAGGTCGCCGTGGCGATCTCACGCGACCTGCTCACCCGCGTCGAGGTCCTGGTCGGTCTGGGCCTCGGCTACCTCGCGCTCGACCGCGCCACCCCGACGCTCTCCCCCGGCGAGAGCCAGCGGCTGCGGATCGCGACGCAGCTGCGCTCCGGCCTGTTCGGCGTCGTCTACGTGCTCGACGAACCGAGCGCCGGGCTGCACCCCGCCGATGCCGAGTCACTCGTCGACGTCCTCGACGACCTGCGCGCCGGCGGCAACAGCGTCTTCGTCGTCGAGCACGACATGAGCATCGTGCGCCGAGCCGACTGGATCGTCGACGTCGGCCCCCGCGCGGGCACCGGCGGCGGCACCGTCCTGTACAGCGGCCCGGTCGCCGGCCTGGCCGAGGTCGAGGCCTCGGTCACCCGGCGCTTCCTGGAGCCCCGGCAGCCGACCGCCGACCGCGCGGTCCGGACCCCGATCGGCACGCTCGAGCTCCGCGACCTCACCCTGCACAACCTGCGGGGGCTCGACGTCGACCTGCCGCTCGGTGTCCTCACCGCGGTCACCGGAGTGAGCGGCTCCGGCAAGTCGTCGCTCGTCGGCGGCGTCCTGCCCGGGGTCGCCACGTCGCACCCGCTCATCGACCGCGTCGTGCAGGTCGACCAGAAGCCGATCGGCCGGACACCCCGCTCGAACCTCGCCACCTACACCGGCCTGTTCGACGCGGTCCGGGCCGCCTTCGCCCAGACCGACGACGCGAAGGCCCGGGGCTGGACCGCCGGACGGTTCTCGTTCAACGTCGCCGGCGGACGGTGCGAGGTCTGCCAGGGCGAGGGGTCGGTGTCCGTCGAACTCCTCTTCCTGCCGGGCAGCTGGGCTCCGTGCCCCGAGTGCCACGGCTCCCGCTACACGGCCGAGACGCTCGAGGTCCGCTGGAACGGGGCGTCCATCGCCGACGTCCTCGGCATGACCGTCGACGAAGCGGCGCCGTTCCTGGCGTCCCTGCCCGCGGCCGGGCGGGGACTCGAGACCCTCCGCGAGGTCGGCCTCGGCTACCTGCGGCTCGGTCAGCCCGCCCCGGAGCTGTCCGGCGGCGAGGCGCAGCGCATCAAGCTCGCGACCGAGCTGCAGCGCGCGCGGACCGGCCACACCCTGTACCTGCTCGACGAGCCCACCACCGGCCTGCACCCGGCCGACGTCGAGCTGCTGACCGCCCAGCTCGCCCGTCTGACCGACGCCGGCAACACCGTCGTCGTGGTCGAGCACGCGATGGACGTCGTCGCGAGCGCCGACCACGTCATCGACATGGGTCCCTCGGGCGGTGACGACGGCGGCCGGGTCGTCGCCGCCGGTACGCCCGCCGAGGTCGCCGCCTCGACGACCAGCCGGACCGCGCCCTACCTGCGGGACCAGCTCGGAGGCTGAGCGCCCCGAACGCAGAAGTGCCCGCCAGGATCACTCCTGACGGGCACTTCGTGGCTGCCGCTGGTTACCGCTGGACCGCTTCCGGGGCGTCGTCGCGGAAGAAGTCGCTGCCACTGTGCGTGTAGCCGACCTCACCCGTCCGGCGCCACTGCTTGCGGACGCGCTTGAAGGTGGTGATGCGTGCAGGTTCGACGTTGTCGTCGCTCGTGTAGGCGCTCATGGCTGATCTCCCTGTGTGATTGGCCGTGGTTCCTTGGCCCCCCGAAATGGAGGCTAGCGAGAGGCTCCGTGCCGGGTTCGCGAATCGTCCCGGAACGTCCGTGGAACGCAATTCCGGCCCGCGCGCGACGAAGCAGGGACGAACGTGAGGCCCGGATCACCGCCGCCGGACCGGCGGCGGCGAGTCGCGCCTCCAGGCCGGTGCACGGGGCGGACTCAGGAACGCAGGCCGAGCACCAGGTCGTGGACCACGCGCGCTGCGCGCGCCGCGGCGTCGTCCAGGTGCTCGCGGAACTCGGCGCCGTCCGGCGCGCAGAGGTCGCTGATGCACCGGACCGAGACGAACGGCATGTCGTGCACGTGGGCGAACTGCGCGATCGCGGCCGACTCCATGTCGACCGCGGCCACGTCGGGGAACGCGACCCGGAGCGCACGAGCGCGGCCCTCGGTGACGAAGACCTCGCTCGAGCCGATCGTCGCCGACCGCAGGGGCCACGCGATGTCGGCCCCCATCGCGAGCTCGACGAGCCGGGCGTCCGGCGCGTAGCCGGTCGGCATGCCGGGCACCTGGCCCAGGGCGTAGCCGAACGCCGTGGCGTCGGCGTTGAGGTTGACGTACCGGTCGCCGACCACCACGTCACCGATCGCGACACCATGCATGAGCCCACCGGCGGTCCCGACGCTGATGACCGGGATGCCCGGGCCGAAGTCGTGGAAACCGTGGGCGACGGCGGCCGTGGCGTTCGTGAAGCCGATGCCGCTGCGGCGCACGACGACCGTGGCGCCGCCGATGTCGAGCAGCTGGTGCGGGTCGTGCCCACCGACGGGGCCGTCGAGGACGGGGACACCGCCGAAGAGGTCGGCGAAGGCCGAGACCTCTTCGCTCATGGCCGCGATGATGATCGCGACGGGTTGCTGCTGCACTGATCGATCCTCCCACGCCGGGCGCGCGCGGACGTGCAGGCCGGGTCGTCGCAGGTGCTACCGGCGGGGGTCCTGGCGGGCCAGCTCGTCGGCGACGAAGGCGGCGAGCGCGTCGGCGCCGAAGTGGTCGTCGGCGGTGATGGTGACGACGGTGCCGGTGTCGTCGTCGCCCTCGGTCTCGTCGAACAGCAGCATCTGACCGTACGCACCGTGCAGCCGCCAGAGTCGACCGGGGCCACCCCACCCGGCCATCGCGTACCGCTCGTAGCCGATGCCGGTGCCCTCGCGCTCCACCCACTCGGAGTGCATCGCGTCGCACCACAGTGCACTGACGATCCGCTGTCCGTCGACGACCCCGCCGTCGCGGATCAGGCGTCCGACGCGAGCGAGTTCCTCGGTGCGGAGCGACAGCCCCTCGCCCGCGGCGACGAACCCGTTCGGGCAGCGTTGCCACGCGACACCCTGGATGCCGAGCGGCGCGAACAACCGGTCCGCGACGAACGCGCCGACGTCGCCGACCCGGGTCTCGAGCACGCGCATGGCGGCGTAGGTGCTGGCGTTGGCGTACTGGAACACCCGGCCGCGGGACGGTCGCCGCAGGAACTCCGCCGCCAGGTCCGGCCAGTCCGTCAGCTCGGTCGCCGACCACGGCATGTCGATGCCGCTCGTCATGGTGAGCAGGTGCCGGAAGGTGACGTGGTCCACGCCGTCGCCGAGCGCGAGGCCGGGCACGTACCGAGCGATCGGCTCGTCGACGTCGACCAGGCCGTCGTCGGCGGCGATGCCCGTGGCCAGGACGCAGACGCCCTTGGCGGCGGAGTGGACCTCGCGTCGGACGTCGGGGGTCCAGTGGTGCTCGGCGACGTCGTCGGTACCGACCGCACCGGTCCGTGTCCGCACGTGGACGCCGTGCGCGTCGAAGCCGGTGGCGTCGACCTGACGGACGACGGCGTCGAGGATGCTCGCGGCGGTGTGCACACCCCATCTTCTCGCGGTGGGGCGCCTGCGGGGACGGGCAGTCGCCACCGCGTACCGTCCGGCTCGTGTCCGACGAACAGCCCCGCCGCCCCGATCCCACCCGCGTCGGTGACCAGCCCGCGCTCCGGACGGCGTCGGGCTCGAACTGGCTCGTGTGGGGAGCCGTCACGGCCGTGATCGTCGCCGCGGTGATGGTCCTCATGGCGATCCGTGCGCCAGCGATCGGCTGGCCGGCGCTGGTGCTCGTGGCCGTGCTGTTCGCGGTGATGGTCGTGGTCCGCGCCGCCGTGCGGCCGCAACGCACGCGGCTCGTCACGCTGGCCGTGCTCGACCTCGGCATCGTGGTCGTCGGGCTGGTGGCGACCCTCGCGGTGCTGTACTCGACGCCAGCAGCCTGAGCCGATCCGGAGACGCGACCGGAGGACGCGGGAGACGCGACCCGGTGACGGACGGGAGGCCCGGTACCAGCTGGCACCGGGCCTCCTGTCCGACGTTCGGTCACGACCTCCGCCGTTCCTCGTCTCGTGGTGACGGGTGCGTCCTCACCCGCCACCGCGTGCGTCGCCCGGTCGGTCCCGGTCCGGCTGCAGTGCTCGGACCACGGCGACGACGACGAGCGCTGCGACGACGGCCCAGGCGGCGACGGCGACCCAGCGGCTCGCGCTCCCGACCGTCACGAGGACGCCGAGGCCGGTCGTCCGCCCGAAGACCGTGCTGGCGGTCGAGTACATCCCGAGCGGGAAGACGATGCTCCAGAGGGCAGTGACGTACCGCACCGGCAGGCGGAGCACGATGACCTGCCGGATGCCGATGCCGACCAGGAACGGCAGGCACCACGTTCCCCAGGCCCACAGGACGAAGGACGCCCCGCCGACGAAGTGCGCCGCGGCCGGCAGACCGTTCTCGAGCAGGCGAGCGCCGGCGAGCGTCGTGATCGCCGTCGCGCCGGAGACGACCCACGCGGTGGGGGCGACCACGAGGGGTCCTCCCCGCGAGCCGACCATGCGGACGAGGACCACGGCGGCGAGCAGCAGGTACAGCACGAGGCCGACGCCCCAGAGCGCGAGCGCGACGACGTCGAAGTGCAACGTCGAGGTGGTGATCGCGAGCGATTCGGTCCCGACCACCCAGAGGAACCACGCACCGTCGGCGTGCGCGCTCAGCGGCCGCGCGCGGGTCCGGAGGAACAGCCACGGGAGGAGTCCGTAGGTGAGGAGCAGCCAGAGCGGCCCGCCGACCACGAGCGCCACGACCGGAGCAGCGCCGACGCCGAGCGTGGCACCCAGGGTCCCGCAGACGCCGACGGCCGCGAGCAGGGTCCACCACCCGAAGGCGGCATCCGGGTCGACGAGCGTGCCGGTGAACCAGGACGGCTGGTGGACGCCCTGGCGGACCAGGAGGACGACGACCCCGACCAGCAGGGCCGTGGCGACGGTGAACGCGACGACGCCGACGGGACGCAGCCCGGTGGTGGCACAAGCCGTGCCGACGATCCCGGTCGCCATCACCGCAGCAGCGGCGTTCGTGGGGAGGACGGTCCAACGCATCGGCGAGGTCAGATCGGCTGCCGGTACCCGAAGAACTCGTGGTCGTTGTTGTACCCACCGAGCCCACTCCCGACGTCCTCGAACCGCTCGACGAACTCGATGCCCTGCAGCCACTTGACCATCTTGAACCCGAGCTGCAGTTCGTTCCGGAGGCGCAGGGGCGCCCCGTGCGCGAAGTTCAGCCGCTCGCCGTTCATGTCGTACGCGAGCATGACCATCTCCGAGCGCATCTGCTCGATGTCCTGCGCGTCGTAGTACAGGTCTCCGTCGGCCCCTTCAGCGAAGGAGTAGAAGACCACCCACCGTGCCTTCGGGTCGGGACGGACCAGGTCGAGGATCGCCGACATGGGGACGCCGCCCCACTTGGCGACCCCCGACCACCCCTGCATGCAGAAGTGCTGCGTGATCTGTTCGCGGTGCTCCAGACGGTGCAGGTCGTCGAGCGAGAGGGACGCCGGTTCCTCGACGAGCCCGCCGACCGCGAGCCGGTAGTCCCGGAACTCGTCCGACTGCAGGGCGCGGTACTCCTCGCTGTCCGGCGTCCGTCCGTTCGGCCAGAAGAACGGTGAGATGTCGTCCTCGCTGTAGGCCCCCGGCTTCGCGTCGACGTGCTCGAACCACCGTTGGACCGGCCCGAACAACGCCAAGCCGAACCGACGGACGGCTCTCGGGAACCGGTACGTGAACGGCGAACCGCCGACCCACACGACGGCGAGGACGACGGTGGTGGCGAGGAACACCCAGAAGCCCGTCCACGCCTGCGTGTCGTTCCCCGCGTACATGTGGTTGAGGTTCCGCAACGCGCCGGTCATCAGGACCATGCTCACGTGGACCGTGACGAAGGCGACGTACCAGCAGAGGACCAGGAAGTGCAGGGACCGGGCGAACTGGATGCTGAAGACGCGGCTGATCCTCCGGAAGCGCGTGGACAGGGCCGGTGACATCCCGAGCCCGGTCAGGAGTGCGAGCGGGGCGGCGATGAAGACCGTGACGAAGTACGAGAGCAACTGCAGCGCGTTGTAGTTCACCCACCCGTCCTCGACCGGCCAGGAGAGTGAGAGGTACCTGATCGCCGTCGTCAGCGCGTTCGGGAACACGTCCCAGCTGGTCGGGACGATCCGGGCCCACTGTCCGGTGACGACGAGCAGGACGACGAACACGACGCCGTTGACCAGCCAGAGCACGTCGAAACCGAAGTGCCACCAACGAGCCAGCCCGATCGAGTGCCGTCTGCCCGGGAGTCCGACCTGGTCGGGAAGCGTGATCGAATCGCCCTTCGCGGTGTAGTCCGGGTCGTCCGGAACAGGTCGCTGGAAGCGCAGCCACTCGTGGCCCGGCGTCGAGTGTCGGGTCCAGTACAGGCGGGGATGGTCGGCCAGGATGCTCAGTCCTGCTCGCATGATCGAGAACATGAACAGCGCGTTGAGCCAGTGCTGCCACTGGAGCCAGGCGGGGAAGCCCTCCGGTGTGCCGGCCGGCAGACGCGACTCGCCGGGGTAGGTCCGCATGAAGTCCCGGACGGCCGGCACGTCGACGATCTCCCGTGCGACCGCGATGCCGACGACGAGCGCTGCGGCAGCGAGCGGTACCAGCCACAGCAGGTTGAACCACCGGTCACGCCCGAGTCGGAGTCGCGGCGCCACGCCGTACTGCACCGGCAGGCCGCCGGCCCAGTCCGCGCCGACCCGGTCGTGTCGTCGGTCGTCGAGCTGTGCGCGGAAGCGCGGCGACACCTCCGCCAACTGCTCTGCACGCTGCTGCCGCGAAGATCGTCCCTGAGCCCCACTCATGGGCGGACCATACGCTCAGGAGCGGCCGGCGTCCAGGACGAAGGTCCCGTCACGGTGGGCCGGCGGTGCTCGGTGCTCGTCAGGGTCGTTCGCCTCTGTCGTCCGCCGCTGTCGCTCGCCACCATGAGGGACCAACCTGGTCCTGCGCGACCGACACCGCGCCGCGCGGTCCACACGAGAAAGGACTCGACATGTGCACTGCCATCAGGTTCTCGGACGAGAGCGGTCACCTCTTCCTGGCGCGCAACCTCGACTGGTCGACCGGGTACGGCGAGCAGGTGGTCGTCACCCCGACCGGCTTCGTTCCGCGCTCACCGTTCGGCGCCGTCGCCGGCATCCCGCACGCGGTCATCGGCATGGGGATCGTGGAGGACGACACGCCCCTCTACTTCGACTGCGGCAACGACGCCGGGGTCGCTGTCGCCGGCCTCAACTTCCCCGGGTACGCCCACTACCCCACAGTACCCGTCGAGGGTGCGACGAACGTCGCAGCGTTCGAGTTCCCGTTGTGGGTCGCTTCCCGGTTCGCCGACGTCGACGCGGTGGAGGCAGCGCTCGCAGACGTCGTCATCGTCGACCGGCCGATCAACGACGAGTACCCGAGTGCCTTCCTGCACTGGATCATCGGCGACCGCGACCGTGCGATCGTCGTGGAGCAGACCGAGGACGGCCTGCACGTGTTCGACGACGACGTGGACGTCCTCACGAACCAGCCCGGGTTCGCGTGGCACCACGAGAACCTGCGCAACTACCTCAACACCTCGCCCGAGGTCCCGGACGAGCGCGTGCTCGGCCGAGCCCACCTGGTGCCGTTCGGTGCGGGTGCGTCGATGCGTGGGATCCCCGGGGACTACTCGTCGCCGTCGCGGTTCGTGCGCGCGGCGTACGTCCACGGGCACCACCCGGTCAAGGCGGACGAAGCAGAGAACATCAGCCGCGCGTTCCACACCCTCCAGCAGGTGGCGATGGTGGACGGCAGCGCGGAGATGCAGTCGGGTGACTACGAGAAGACCATCTACACCGGACTGTTCTCGTCCCGTTCCACGAGCTACTCGTGGAACTCCTACGACGACATGACGATCCGGACCGCGAGGCTCGCTGACCATGCACCGAGCGGAACCGAACTGGTGGTCGTCGGCTCCGGGCGGGCGTCGTCGGTCTGACACCTGCCGGGGAGGAGCCGCAGCGTGAACCCTGCACGTCCGCGGGCGGTCAGCGCCGGATGAGCACCCCGGCGACGAGTCGGAGCAGCAGGGCGACCACGCCGACCGCCGCGATCGCGACCGAAACGATCGTCGCGATCAGCAGCCGCACGTCGACGGGCACCGCGGTCTCGTCGGCCGGAGGGATGGACGCGTTCACGACGAACACGCACACCGCGGCGATCAGGAACAGCACCCCGATGATCGTCACGGCCCGCAGCGCTGCCGGCACCGGTTCGTGGTCACCCGGCCGAGCCGGACGAGCCCTGGCCCCCTCGGTCTCCCAGTCCGCCAGTTCCGTCATGGTGGTCCCCCTTCGTCGGGACGATCGTAGGGGGCGGACCGCTCCGGCGCCGCTGGTGCGGCCCGAGACGGTCGTGACGCCGGACGGGAGGCGCGTCACTGGCCCGCACCGCGCCTCCAGTCCGGTGCCGGTCGTGACCAGTGCGCGTGACCGGCTACGCGCTGTCGGTCACCGTCGGCTGCGCCTGCCGCAGCCCGGTGACCAGGAGGGTCACGATCGTCCGGACGTTGTAGTCGGGGTCCTGGGGACTCCACGCCACCAGGTCGCCGACGGCCCGGAGCAGCTGGTAGGGCGGGGTCGGTGCGGCCACCTCGCCGGACGCCCGCGCGGCGTCGAGCAGCCGGCCGAGCACGGGCACGAGCTCGTCGACGAACAGCGTGTGCAGCGCCGTGAAGCCGTCGGCGTCGCCCTCCCAGACACGCGCCAGGCCGTGCTTGGTGCTGAGGAAGTCGACGAACTGGTGCACCCAGTGCAGCAGGGCGGCGAACGGTGTCGGCTCGGAGTCGAGCAGCGCCGGCCCCGCGTCGACCAGGGCCTCGATCTGGTGCCGGTAGACGGCGACGACCAGGTCCGAACGGGTCGGGAAGTGCCGGTAGAGCGTGCCCACCCCGACACCGGCGGCGGCGGCGACCTCGCGCACGGGTGCGCCGACGCCCGAGGCCGTGAAGACCGCGGCAGCGGCGTCGAGGATCGTGCGCTCGTTGCGCTCGACGTCGCGACGGCGACGCGGCACGGGGTCGGTCGACGGGGTGCTCATGCGTCGATCATCGCACGACGCAGACGGAATGCGGAACAACGCTCCGCTTCCTCTTGCAATCCGGATCGTTGTTCCGTATCGTTCCGGAACGTCGCTCCGTTTCGGACGACGATCGCTCCGACCACGGGCGACACCGCATCCCGGAAAGGCCCACATGGCACCCACAGCACCTCGACCGCAGGTCATCAGCGTGCGCCCCGTCACGCTTCCCGCACCCTCGCGCGGTCAGGACCTCGAGGTCCGGATCACCGCACCGACGACCGGCACGGACCTGCCCGTCATCGTCTTCGCCCACGGCTTCGGCCAGTCCATGACCGGTGGCGACCCCCTGGTCGACCACTGGACCGCGAACGGCTTCGTCGTCGTCCAGCCGACGTTCCTCGACGCGAAGGCCTACGGGCTGACGCTCGAGAACCCGCGCTACCCGACCATCTGGCAGACGCGCGTCGACGACCTCGAGCGGGTGCTCGACGAGCTCGACCAGATCATCGACGCGGTCCCCGGCCTGAGCGGGCGCGTCGACACCGCGCGCATCGCCGCGGTCGGACACTCGTGGGGCGGACAGTCCGTGGGCATGCTGCTCGGGGCCCGCGTCCTGGACGCCGACGGGCGGCCGGGCGAGGACCGCACCGACCACCGCGTGCGCGCCGGGGTCCTGCTGTCCACCACCGGGATCGCGCGCGGCGACCTCGCGCCGTTCGCGCAGGAGCACTTCGCGTTCATGAGCCCCGACTTCAGCCGGCTGCACACCCCGTCACTGGTCGTCGCCGGCGACCACGACCAGTCTCAGCTCTCGACGCGAGGCCCGGACTGGTTCACCGACGTCTACCACCTGAGCCCCGGCGCGCGGCATCTGGTGACACTCCACGGCGGCGAGCACCTGCTCGGCGGGATCCAGGACTACGAGTCGACCGCCACCACGGACGAGAGCCCCGAGCGTGTGGACCTCGTCCGCCACACCACGACGGCGTTCCTCCGGACCGAGCTCGGCCTCGACCCCGACGCGTGGTCGGCGATCACCGACGCCGTCGGCCCTGACACCGCCGACGCGGCCGGCCCTGCTGCCGCCGTCGGCCACATCGAATCGAAGGAGCACCACTCGTGATCACCGACCAGCACCCCCTACCCAGCGGCTTCACTGCCGCGTCCACCGCCGCCGACGTCCTGGACGGCGTCGACCTGACCGGCCGGAACGTCGTCGTGACCGGCGGACACAGCCGCCTCGGCCGTGAGACCAGCCGCGCCCTCGCGGCGGCCGGCGCCGACGTCACCGTCGCCTCACGTGACGTCGACCGGGCATCCGCAGCAGTCGCCGACATCCCGGGCATCCACGTCGAGGCCCTCGACCTCACCGACCCGTCGTCGGTCGATGCCTTCGCCGCGCGCTGGTCGGCCTCCGGCCGCCCGCTGCACATGCTCGTGAACAGTGCCGCGATGCTCTTCACCCCGGACCGCCGACTCGACGGCCGCGGCAACGAACTGGCGTTCTCGACGACACACCTCGGGCACTTCCAGCTCACGCGGGCGCTCGTGCCCGCCCTCCTGGAAGCCCGTGGTGCGCGGGTCCTGACCGTCACCTCCGGTGCGGCGCGGTTCGGGCAGATCCGGTGGGACGACCTGACGTTCGCGCACGGGTACGACCCGGTCACCGCGTACGGCCAGTCGAAGCGCGCCAACGTCCTGTTCACGGTGGAGCTCGACCGGCGGTACGCCGACCAGGGCATCCGAGCCTTCGCCGCGCACCCGGGCGTCATCATCGGACCCGGCCCGCACGACCAAACGGTGCTCGCGTCGTACCGCGAGCAGGGACTGGTCGACGACCACGGGGTGACCGTCATCGACCCCGAGGTCGGCAAGAAGACCGTCGAGCAGGGCGCAGCGACGCTCGTGTTCGGTGCCGCGAGCCCGCTGCTCGACGGCGTCGGCGGGGTCTACCTGAAGGACAGCGACGTCGCCGTGATCGACGACCGGGTCCTGCCCCTCACCGCGGACCGCATCCCGTCGGACGCGAACTCGGCGATGCTCGACGCCGACGATGCCCGGCGGCTGTGGGAGGTCAGCGAGGGACTCCTGGCCTGATCGCCGTCGGCCGGGGCCTCGTCTGCCCACTGTTCTCGTCGTCCTCGCTACTGTGTGACGGTGCTGACCGTGCGGATCGAGAGCCCCCGGCAAGACGACGTCCTGCACCTGCTGCAGCAGGGTGACGACTACGGACTGAGCCTCTACGCGGCCGAGAACTACCACGCCCTCGACGTCGACGACCTGGACCAGCCCGACGTCACGTTCCTGGTGGCGCGTGAGAAGGGCACCGCCCTCGGCACGGTGGCGCTCGTCGACGCCGGCGACGGCACCGGCGAGGTCAAGCGCATGTTCGTGAGCGACGCCGCGCGTAGGCTCGGCGTGGGGACGCGGCTGCTCGACGCCCTGCACGACCGAGTCCGCGCGATCGGCATCGGGACCGTCCGGCTCGAGACCGGCCTGCCGCAGGCCGCGGCGATCGCGCTGTACCGGAAGGCCGGGTACGCGGACATCCCCCGGTTCGGCCCGTACGTCGACGACCCGACGAGCGTGTGCATGGAGCAGCAGCTCGTCTGATCGGTGCTCGGTCCCGACGTAGGATCGCGTGTGAGCTCCGAGCACCCCGAACCCAGCGGCATCGACCCCGACGACCTGAGCGTCGCGCTCCGGGTGCTCGAGCAGCTGACCGAGATCGACGAGACGCATCCGGACTTCATCCGGGTCCGCCGGGCCACCGCGAAGATGTTCAAGGCCGTCAAGCGTGCGCACCGTCTCGAGAAGCGCAGCGTCATCGCCGAGGCCGACCGCCGTGTGATCGCCGCCACCGCCACCGGGGCCGCCGACCGGATCGACGACGAGACCCGCGGCGTCCTGATCAGCGCCTCGACCGCGTCGACCACCGCGGGCACCCTGCTGAAGTCACGGCCCTGCTACATGTGCAAGCAGCACTACACGGTCGTCGACGCGTTCTACCACCAGCTCTGCCCGGCGTGCGCTCGCATGAGCCACGCGAAGCGCGAGGCCCGGACGGACCTGACCGGCAAGCGGGCGCTGCTCACCGGCGGCCGCGCGAAGATCGGCATGTACATCGCCCTCCGGCTGCTGCGCGACGGGGCCCACACCACCATCACCACGCGGTTCCCCCGCGACGCGGTGCGCCGCTTCGCGAGCCTGCCGGACTCCGCCGACTGGATGGACCGCCTGAAGGTCGTCGGCATCGACCTGCGCGACCCCGCCCAGGTGATCGGGCTCGCCGAGGACGTGGCCGCGGCCGGTCCCCTCGACATCCTGATCAACAACGCCACGCAGACCGTGCGCCGGTCGACCGGCGCCTACCAGCCGCTGGTCGACGCGGAACTCGCGCCGCTGCCCGACGGACCGCTGCCCGAACTCGTCACCTTCGGGCACACGAACGACCAGCACCCGCTGGCGCTCGCACGGTCGGTGGCCGCGCACCCGATCCTCGCGGCCGCCGCAGCCCGAGCCGACGAGCTGACCGAGCAGGCGATGGCGCCGGGATCGAGCTCGCTCGAACGGCTCGCCCTGGGCACCGCGATCGACGCCGGCGGCCTGGTCCCCGACCTGCACGACGAGAACTCGTGGACCCAGCAGGTCGACGAGGTCGACCCACTCGAGATGCTCGAGGTCCAGCTGGCCAACACGACCGCACCGTTCATCCTGATCTCGAAGCTCCGCCCCGCGATGGCCGCGAGCACAGGACGCCGCACCTACGTGGTGAACGTCAGCGCCATGGAGGGGGTGTTCGGCCGCGCGTACAAGGGGCCGGGACACCCGCACACGAACATGGCGAAGGCCGCCGTGAACATGCTCACCCGCACGAGCGCGCAGGAGATGTTCGAGACCGACGGCATCCTGATGACGAGCGTCGACACCGGCTGGATCACCGACGAACGCCCGCACCCGACGAAGGTCCGGCTCGCCGAAGAGGGCTTCCACGCACCGCTCGACCTGGTCGACGGGGCAGCCCGCGTCTACGACCCGATCGTCCGGGGCGAAGCCGGCGACGACCTGTTCGGGGTCTTCCTGAAGGACTACGCGCCCAGTTCGTGGTGACGAGGCGCTGACCGGACCGGTTCCGTCAGTGCTTCGACGGGGTCGTGTCCTGCGGCAGGACCGCGGCGAAGCGCACCAGGAAGTCGCGCACCACCGTCAGGGGTGACGACCCGGCGGTCGGTGCTCTCACGGCTGCGCACGATGACCGGAGGCGCGGTGCACGTGGGCCGACAGACCCGCGTGCACCGCGCCTCCGGTCAGGATCGCCGCGAACGCAGCGTCAGCGGGATCAGCCGCGGATGAACGCGAGGATGTCGGGGTTGATGACGTCCGCGTGGGTCGTCAGCATGCCGTGCGGGTAGCCCTCGTAGATCTTCAAGGTCGAGTCGCTCAGGAGTTCGGCCTGCTTCAGGGCGGCGTCCTGGTACGGCACGACCTGGTCGTCGTCGCCCTGCAGGACGAGAACGGGCACGGTGATGGCTCGCAGGTCGTCGGTCTGGTCCGTCTCCGAGAACGCCTTGATGCCCTCGTAGTGCGCGACGGCGCTGCCGGTCATGCCCTGACGCCACCAGTTCGCGATGACCGGCTCCGACGGCGTCACGCCGTCACGGTTGAAGCCGTAGAACGGGCCGGACGCGACGGCCTGGAAGAACTCAGCACGGTTCGCAGCGAGTGCCTGTCGGAACCCGTCGAAGACCGAGATGTCGGTGCCCTCGGGGTTCGCGTCGGTCTTCACCATCAGCGGCGGGACGGCGGACACGAGGACCGCCTTCGCGACCCGGCCCTGGGGCTGGCCGTACTGGGCGACGTAGCGAGCGACCTGGCCGCCGCCGGTGGAGTGGCCGATGTGGACGGCGTCGTGCAGGTCGAGGTGCTCGACGACCGCGGACACGTCGCTGGCGTAGTGGTCCATGTCGTGGCCGGTGCCGATCTGCGACGAGCGGCCGTGACCGCGTCGGTCGGTCGCGATGACGCGGAAGCCCTCGGCCAGGAAGAACAGCATCTGCGCGTCCCAGTCGTCCGAGGACAGCGGCCAGCCGTGGTGGAAGACGATCGGCTGCGCGTCGGCGTTGCCCCAGTCCTTGAAGTAGATCTCTGCACCGTCGTCGGTGGTCACGTAGCCCATGGTTGCTCTCCTGTGCTGTTCTGCGGTTGTGGTGGTCGGTGGGTGGTCAGCCGAGTTCGGCGACGGCGTCGGTGATGAACGCCGCGACCTCGGTGGGGTGCGTCTGCATCACCAGGTGCGGTCCGTCGATCTCGATCACCTTGCGGACGCCGGCGCGCTGGTAGCCGAAGCGCTCGACGTCCGGGTTGATGGTGTGGTCGGCGCTGGAGACGATGCCCCAGGACGGCTTGGTCCTCCACGCCGCGACGGATGCGGGCTCACCGAACGCGACGGCGGACAGCGGACGCTGCGAGACCGCGAGGACCTCGGCCTCCTCGAGGTCGAGGCCACCCGCGAAGACGGCGGGGAAGGCGTCGATGGCCACGGAGACGTCGGTGCCGGGCTCAGCGCCGTCGACGGGGTACGGCGCGTACACCAGGTTCGCGGCGAGGTCGCTGTCGGGGAAGCCGCCCTGCAGGGCGCCGAGGCTCTCGCCCTCCTCGAGGGCGTACGCGGCGACGAAGACGAGGCCGACGACGTTCTCGGCGACGCCGGCCACGGTGAGGATCGCGCCGCCGTAGGAGTGCCCGACGAGCAGGACCGGTCCGTCGATCTGCTCGACGAAGGACTTGATGTAGGCCGCGTCGCCGGACAGGCTGCGGTTGAACACGGGTGGGACGAGGACCTTGTGACCCTGGTCGAGGAGGAGCTTCGTGACGGGCGCCCAGCTGCCGGCATCGGCGAAGGCTCCGTGAACGAGGACGATGGTGGGGGATCCGGTCACGGTGCGGTCCTTCCTGGTCCGTAGCCGGTGCCACGAACGTCGGTGTGGAAGCGGTGCTCCCGTCCGAGACGCTAGGGGCGCGGACCGGCGGTGCACATCGGTCGCGATGACCGATATCTGCCGTCCTGTGACTTAGTCGGTCATGGGCCGGGGTGTCAGTCGGTCGTCGGCTGGTCCTGTGCCGCTGTCGCTGTCGTCGCTGTCGTCGCTGTCATCGTCTCGGGCACCAGCGCCGACGGCAGCTGCTGCCGAGTCGAGACGCCGAGCTTCCGGAACGCCGCGTACAGGTGCGCACCCACCGTCCGGGGCGAGACGAAGAGGTGTTCACCGATGGCCCGGTTGCTCATCCCCTGGGCCGCGAGCGTGCAGACCCGGAGCTCCTGCGGGGTGAGCAGCTCGATGCGGCGCTGACCGGTCGTCGGCAGCCGCTCGCCCGTGGCACGGATGGCCTCCCGGGTCCGCTCTTCCCAGGTCGGGGCGGGCATCGCCTCGAACAGGTCCAGGGCGGCGTGCAGGACGGCGCGGGCGGTGGTGGTGCGGTTCGTGCGACGCAGGCGGCGACCGAGTCGCAGGAACGCTCGGGCCTGCAGGTACGGGATCGGCCAACGCTCGTGCTGCAGGGTCGCCCACGCCGCCTCGAGGCCGTCGTCGTCGATCAGGGCGGTCCGGGCGTAGTCGACGGCGGCCTGCACCATCGGGGCGTGCCAGCGCGCGTGGAGCCGCTCGAGGTCCGCCAACCGCTGGTCGGCGTCCGGTCGGTTGCCGGACTCCAGCGCGGCGTCGACGTAGTCGTGGGAGGTCAGGACGGCGAAGGACGGGTTGAATGCGTCGCCGTCGGGGTCGAACAGGCGACGGAGGGGTTCGAGCGCATCCGCTGCTCGGCCCGAGTGCAGGTGCGCCAACCCCGTCGCGCCGAGGAGCGTTGCGCGCATCGCACTCGAGCGGAGTACCTGCGCGCCCGCCTCGGTCCCGCCGGCGATCCGTTCGGCGTCGGGGTGCCTGCCCTCGAGCGCGTCGAACCACGCGAGCGCACACCGCGCCGCTGCGGAGAAGCCCGCGTCACCCAGGTCACGGCCGAGCGATGCGGCCTGTTCCGCGAGGACTCGCGCCCTGGCGACGTCCCCGGCCAGGTAGGTGGTCATCGAGGTCCCCATGAGCGCCTGTGGGAACGTCCGCAGCTCACCACGCGCCTGCATGCTCGCGAGGGCACGGTCGAGCAGGACGCGAGCCGTGTCGATCTCGCCCACCAGGTTCAGCGCGTACCCCAGGAGCCAGGCCGACTCTTCGTCCTGAGCCGTCGGTGCCGCCGCCAGCGCGAGTTCTCGGACACGATCGCCACGCGCCACCGGCTCGGTCCGTGCGGCGAGCAGGAGCGACCGCGGGTCGTCCTCGGGCAGCGCGAGGGCTTCGACGACGACGAGCATCGGGTCGCCCGGGTCCGCCTCGGAGGTGTGGTCCCAGGCGATCGCGGCCAGGTGCAGCAGCGCGTCGGTGGCCTGCTCGACCCCACCGGCCGCCTGCATCTCGGAGACGGCGCGGAGCGCCGGTCCGAGGTCACCGACGGCCAGGCCGGTCCGACCGGTGGGCAGGGTCTCGGCGACCCACGCAGCGCGTGCTGCGAGCAGCCGACCGGGCGCCTCGTCGCGTGCTCGCTGCACCAGGAGTGACGCTTCCGAGATCCTGCCGGACAGTCCGGCGAGTTCCGCCGCGACGATGCGCCGCTCCACGCGTCTGGACACGTCGGAGGTCAGTTCGGCCGCACGCTCGTAGGCCCGGCTCGCGACGAACGGGTCGGACATCGCCGTCCGTCCGTCGCCGATCGCGGCTATCTCGTCTGCGAGGGACTCGTCGTGACCGGTGGCGAGTTCGGCGCGCCACCAGGTCGTCCGGGACGGATCGTCCTGGTGTTCGATCACGAGCGACCGCAGGACGGCGGTGCGCTCCGTCGGGGACGCAGCCGACAGGACGGCCGACTGCACGAGCGGGTGTCGGAACCGGATCGCACGCGGAGGGACCCACTCGAGGAGCGAGGACGCCGATGCCTGCTCCGTCCACGTCGGTGCCGGGAAGCGCCCGATCGCGCGTGCGGCAACCCGCGCTGCCTCCTCGGCACTGGTGCTGCCGGACAGCGCCACGGCGAGGATGGCCAACCTGACCGACTGGTCCAGCTCCGTGTACCGGGCGGTGAACTCCTGCTCGACCCGGCCCACGACAGGGCGTTCCCGAGTGCGGTCCACCGCCGCGACCGGCCGCACGAGTTCGTGCAGCGCCAACGGGTTGCCCTCGGCGCGGATCACGAGGTCGCGTCGAGCCTGACCCGTGGGCGCTCCGGAGATCCCGTCGAGCAGTTCACCGGCAGCCGATTCGTCGAGCGGACCGAGGTGCAGACGTCTGATGCCCGGGGTCTCCACCATGTCGGTGTTCCGCGTCGTCATGACGATGACGACCGGGTCCTCGCCGACACGGCGGGCCATCATGCGCAGCGCCCACTCGGACGGCGCATCCATCCAGTGCAGGTCCTCGGCGACGACCACGAGTGGACGTTCGCTGGCGGCGTCGGAGAGCAGCGTCAGCGCGGCGAGGCCGGCGAGCAGCGGCGAGGGCTGGACTCCCGTCGCGACACCGAAGGCGACGTCCAGCGCGCGTCGCTGCGGTGCCGGCAGGTTCGCGATGCCGCCGCGCAGCGGGTACAGGAGCATGTGGAGCGCGGCGTACGGCTCAGCTGACTCGGCCAGGGTGCCGGTGGTCGTGATCGCTCGCACGCCATGGGTTTTCGCGTACTCGAGCAGATTGGTGACCAGCGATGACTTGCCGATTCCCGCTTCGCCGTCGACCACGAACGCAGAACCACCACGAACGACGTCGCGGACGGCATCTCGGAGGGCCGCGCTCTCCCGCTGACGCCCGATGACGGGCCGCACCATCGTCACCCCGTCAGTATGGCAGCGGTGCTGCCGATGCAGGGTCTGCGTCCTGTGGTGCCGAAGCGGCTCTGCCGACGGGCCGATCAGCCCCCCGCTCCGCCTCCAGGATTCGAACCCGGACCTAACGGCACCAAAGGCCGTCGTGCTGCCATTACACCAAGGCGGAACGCACCCGCAGGTGCTCCTCCATCCTCCCACGACCGACGAGGCTGGCTGTCCGCTCCGGGTTCGGCCAAGATGGAGGGATGCCGCATGAGGACGAGGTCGATCGCATCGTCGCGGCGTGGGGTCGTGAGCGTGCCGACCTCGACTTCGGCCCGCTCGAGGTGCTGTCCCGCGTGGACCGGCTCGCCCGGCACCTGGACCGCGCCCGGCGGACGGCGTTCGACGCGAGCGACATGGAACCGTGGGAGTTCGACGTCCTGTCGGCCCTGCGGCGGGCGGGTGAGCCGTACGAGCTGAGCCCGAAGACCCTGCTGCAGCAGACCCTGGTGTCGAGCGGCACGATGACGAACCGGGTGGACCGCCTTGCGGCCCGCGGCTTCGTGGGGCGACGGACCGACCCGAAGGACGGCCGCGGCATCCTCGTCTCGCTGACGAGCAAGGGCCGGGTGGCGGTGGACGCGGCGATCGCGGACCTGCTGGCCGCCGAGCGCGACATCCTGTCCGGGGTCTCCGCCGACGAGCAGGGCCACTTGGCCGGGCTGCTCCGCCGACTCATCCTGGGCCTCGGGGACTGACCGACAGCGTGACACGGGCCGAGCGGCCCCGGCGTAGCGTGCGCCGCATGCACGCCATCACCCTCGCCGTCGCCGACGTCGCTCGATCGGCCGAGTTCTACCGCGCCCTGCTCGGCATCGAGGGCAGCGGCGTCATCGGCACCGAGTACCCCGCCACCGAGACGCAGGCCGGCGGCACCACGGCGATGTTCACCCTCGACGACGGGCTGATCGTCAGCGTCTACGGCCGTGACGACATGGCGAAGGACTCCGGCGTGCAGCTGGCCACGGCACCGAGCAGCACGATCGGGCACTTCACGGGCAATCAGGCCGAGGCCGAGGCGTTCCTCGAGCGAGCACAGGCAGCGGGCGCCACGATGCCCGAACCGCCGTACACGCGCCCGTGGGGCATGTGGTCCGGCTTCTTCCAGGACCCGGACGGCCACCTGTGGGAGGTCGTGGCGAACCCCGGCGGTGGGGCCCCCGAGGACGCCACACCGACGGACAGCGGCCAGGACGCGGTCGACCCCGCGTCCGTCGAGTAGACCGCCTCAGACCCCGAGCAGCTCCGCGACCTCGAGCCAGCGCTCCTCGAGCTGCTCGACCTCGGCCTCGAGCGCACCGAGCTTCGCCTGCAGTTCGCCGAGTCCGGCGTAGTCGGACTGGTCGTGCGTCGCGAACTGGTCGAGCAGCTTCTTGCGGTCCGCGCCGACCTTCGCGATCTTCCGGTCGAGCGCCGACATCTCCTTCTCGGCCGTCCGCCGGTCCGCTCCCGACAGGGCGGACGCACCAGCGGCCTTGGACCCGGCCACGGCACCGGCCGAGCCGGTCCCGCCGACGGTGTCGGGCCTCCCGGCAGACGCGGCGGCAGCCGCAGAGGCGGTCCCGCCCCCGGTTCCGGCCTCGCGCAGACGCATGTACTCGTCGACGCCGCCGGGCAGGTGGCGCAGGTGACCGCCGAGCACGGCGTACTGCTGGTCGGTGACGCGCTCGAGCAGGTACCGGTCGTGGCTGACGACCAGCAGGGTGCCGGGCCAGGTGTCGAGCAGGTCCTCCATGGCGGCGAGCATGTCGGTGTCGAGGTCGTTGGTGGGCTCGTCGAGGATCAGCACGTTCGGCTCGTCGAGCAGGATGAGCATGAGCTGCAGGCGCCGCTTCTGCCCACCGGACAGGTCCTTGACCGGCGTGGAGAGCTGCTCCGAGGTGAAGCCGAGCCGCTCGAGCAGCTGCGACGGCGTCATCTCCTTGCCGTCGGCGACGTAGCTCGTCTTCTTGCGGGCCACCACCTCGCGCACGCGGTCGTCGGCGAACTGCTGCAGGTCGGCGAGCTGCTGGTCGAGCACCGCGACCTGCACCGTCTTGCCGGTCTTCACCCGCCCGCTCGTCGGCTGCAGCCGGCCGGAGACCAGGTTGAGCAGCGTGGACTTGCCGGCGCCGTTCGGGCCGAGGATGCCGGTCCGCTCCCCCGGAGCGATGCGCCACTCGATGCGGTCGAGGATCTGCGTGCCGTCGAACGAGACGCTCACGTCGAGCAGGTCGACGACGTCCTTGCCGAGGCGCGCGGTCGCCGTCCGGGACAGCGCGACCGTGTCGCGGATCGGCGGGACATCGTCGATCAGGGCGTTCGCCGCGTCGATGCGGAACTTCGGCTTGCTCGTGCGGGCCGGAGCGCCGCGGCGGAGCCACGCGAGCTCCTTGCGGGCCAGGTTCTGGCGGCGCTGCTCGATCGTGGCGGCCTGCCGGTCACGCTCGACACGCTGCAGGATGTACGCGGCGTAGCCACCTTCGAAGGGATCGACGACGCCGTCGTGGACCTCCCACGTGTCGGTCGACACCGCGTCGAGGAACCACCGGTCGTGCGTCACGACGACCATGCCGCCCTGGTTCGACGACCAGCGGCGGTTGATGTGCCCGGCGAGCCACTCGATGCCCTCGACGTCCAGGTGGTTGGTCGGCTCGTCCAGGAACAGGACGTCCCAGTCGCCGACCAGCAGCCGCGCGAGTGCCACACGGCGACGCTGCCCACCGGACAGCTCGTCGACGCTGACGTCCCACGGGATGTCCGAGACCAGACCGCCGATGATGTCGCGGATCTTCGGGTCACCGGCCCACTCGTGCTCCTCGAGGTCGCCGACGACGGTGCTGCCGACGGTCGCGCCCTCGGGCAGGATGTCGCGCTGGTCCAGGTAGCCGATGGTCAGCCCGCGCCGGTGCGTGACACGGCCGCCGTCCGGCTCGAGGCGCTGGGACAGCAGTGCGAGGAGGGTCGACTTGCCGTCGCCGTTCCGGCCGACGACGCCGATCCGGTCGCCCTCGTCGATGCCGAGGGTGACGTTGTCGAAGACGACCTTGGTGGGGAACTCGAGATGCAGGTTCTCGGCGCCGAGGAGATGTGCCACCCGTCAAGGGTAGGTGGCGCGGCGGGGTGGTGGGTGCGGGTCGGGTGGTGCGGCTGGTGCGGCTGGCTCGTGCGCGTGGTGCGCGTGCAGGTGGTCGGCCCGTGCGCGTGGGCTCGCGCGGTGCGTCGGCGGCGCGGCGCGCCGGTGCGTCGGTGCGTCGGTGCGTCGGCCTGGAGGCCCGGGTCAGCTCGCGGGGGCGACGTCGCCTTCGCCCGCGGCCTCCTTGGCGCGCTTCAGGCGGGCCTGCGCCTCCCAGTACTCGATCTCGCGCTCGAGCTCGGCGAGCTCCTGCTCGGTACCGGTGACGCGCTTGGCGCCGTGGGCACTGCGGGCGTCGCCGAGGGTGGCGTACCGGTCCTCGTGGCGGGTGGGCTCGATGTAGCGACCGTGGTTGCGTTCGCCCGGAGCCCAGTCGTGGCCGATGGCGAACCAGACGATGCTGCCCACGACGGGGACCAGGATCACGAGGATCACCCACGCGATCTTCGGCAGGCCGCGGATCTGGTCATCCGTCTTCGTCAGGATGTCGATCAGGGCGAAGACCAGCAGGATGACGGTGATCCCGGGCAGCAAGACGCTCATGTTCGCGATTCTATGGATCCGCTTGGAGTCTCACCATGCCCCGAACGAGCGTCCCGGTTGCGAAGGTGCACAGGGTGGGCGTCGAGCGGCCGGCGGGCGAGGCTGCAGGATCAGCGCGCCCGATGGCCGGCGGTCGCGGTCTGGGCGGAGGCGGTCACAGCGCCGCCACCCACTCGTCCGTCCCGTCGGTGAACCGCTGGTGCTTCCAGATCGGCACGCGCTCCTTCACCAGGTCGACCAGGGCGCCGCATGCGGCGAACGCCTGCGCCCGGTGCGACGACGACACCGCTGCGGCGAGCGCGACGTCCCCGATCCCGAGCGCCCCGACCCGGTGCAGCACGGCGATCCGGACGTCGGGGTGGTCCTCGGCGATGGTGCGGGCGACCTCGGTGATGACCTCGCCGGCGCTGGGGTGCCGCTCGTAGTCGAGCGCGGTGACGCCCTTGCCACCGTCGTGGTCACGGACGATGCCGGCGAAGGTCACCAGAGCGCCGTCCTGCTCGGTGGCCACCGCGGCTGCGACCTCGTCGACGCTGATGTCGCGGTCGACGACGTCGGCGAGCACGACACGTGCGGCGGCCTCGGTGGTGCTCACGAGGCACTCCGCGGGGCGTGGCCCTCGCCGTGCACCTGTGCGACCACGTGGTCGAGCACACCGTCGAGCACAGCGAGCCCGTCGGACACCCCGCCACGCGACCCGGGCAGGGTGACGAGCAGGCAACCTGCGTTCGTGACCCCGGCGACGCCGCGGGTGAGCAGCGCGGTCGGGCCGGCACCCGCGAGTCCGCGCCGACGGATCTCCTCGGTGATGCCGGGCAGTTCGAGGTCGATCAGCCCCGCCACCGCCTCGGGGGTCCGGTCGGTCGGGGTGACCCCGGTGCCGCCGGTGGTGATGACGACACGTGCGTCGGCCAGGAGTTCAGCGGTGACGGTCTCGGTGATCGCGCCGCCGTCGGGGACGATGATCGGGTCGCTCGTGGTGAACCCGCGGTCGCGCAGCCAGTCGACGATGACGGGCCCGGTGCGGTCGAGTGCGGGCTCGGCGGCGGCCTGCGTGGACACCACGACGACGGCGGCCCGGCCCCTGGTCGGCTCGGCGGTCATCGGTTGCTCCAGTCTCCGGAGCGCCCGCCGTGCTTCTCGAGCACGCGGACGTCCGTGATCACGGCCGCTCGGTCGACGGCCTTCACCATGTCGTACACCGTCAGGGCGGCGACACTCGCCCCGGTCAGGGCTTCCATCTCGACGCCGGTGCGCGAGGTCGTGCGGACCGACACCTCGATCAGCACGCGGTCGTCTGAGCCGGTGATGTCGACCTGCACGCCGGCGATCGGCAGCGGGTGGCACAGCGGGATCAGGTCGGAGGTCTTCTTCACCGCCATGATCGCGGCGATGCGGGCGGTGCCGACGACCTCGCCCTTGGGCAGCGAGCCGTCGAGGATGCGTGCGACGACGTCGGGGCGGGTGACGACGGTGGCGGTGGCGGTGGCGGACCGGTCGGTGACGTCCTTCGCGGAGACGTCGACCATGTGTGCGCTGCCGTCGGCGCGGACGTGCGACAACTCGTCGGTCGGCGACAGCTCGTCGGTCGGCGACGGTCCGGGCCGCACCTGGTCAGAGGCGGACGGGTCGGTCATCGGAGGCTCCAGACGGTCAGGGGGTCGCCGGGTTCGACGGTGTCGACGCCGACGGGGACGTGCACCAGGTGGGTGGCGGCGGCGTAGTGCACGAGCAGGTGTGAACTCGGCCCACCGACGAAGTGCACGGCCCCGTCCTGCACCCGGCCGCGACGGACCTGGTGCTTGCCGACGGGTGAGCCGGCAGCGGACGCCGCTGGCAGGACCTGGGTGGGACGGTCCGGCGTCAGCCCGACGGCGGTGGCGAGCAGCGGTCGCAGGAACACCTCGAACGAGACCAGCGCCGACACCGGGTTGCCCGGGAACGACACGACGGGCACGGAGCGACCGCCACCGGCGTCGCCACCGAACACGACGCTGCCGAACGCCTGCGGCCCACCGGGTTGCATCGCGACCGGCGTCACCGCGAGCCCGCGGGGTTCGAGCGCCTGTCGGACGACCTCGTACGCCCCGGCGCTGATGCCCCCGGTGGTCAGCACGAGGTCGGCCCAGTCCCCCACGGCCGCATCGAGCGCCCCGTCGAAAGCAGTGACCTCGTCGGGCACCCGGACGGTCCGCGATTCCGCACCGACCTGGGCCAGGGCCGCCCGAAGCGCGATGCCGTTCGCGTCGCCGATGGTCGCCGCCTTCGTGTCGGCGCCCTGCAGCTCCGAGCCGGTCGACACGACGAGGACCCGCAGCGGTCGACGCACCGACACCGTCGTCACCCCCGCAGCAGCCAGGGCCCCGAGCAGCGCCGGCGTGACCGCGGAACCGGCCGGAGCGAGCTCGGCACCGGCGGGCAGGTCGCTGCCGGTGACCCGCACGAACGTCCCGGCGGTCAGGTCAGCGGGCACCGTCACCCGCGGCAGCTCGAGCGCCGCCGGGAACGCACCGGGCTCGGTCGCCTCGACCGGGAACACCGCGTCGGCACCCTCCGGGATCCGTGCCCCGGTCATGATCGGCGCCGCCGTACCGGGCTCGAGCGGTTCGGGCACCACGCCGGCCGGGATCGGTTCGACGACCCGCACCTGCTGCCCGGCGTCGGCAACCCGCACTGCGAAGCCGTCCATCTGGCTGTTGTCAAAGGGCGGCAGCGGCACCGGCGACGCGACGGCCGCCGCGAGCACACGGTGTCCGATCCCGGCTCCGAACCCCGCACTAGCGAGCTCGTCGATCGGCAGTTCTTCTGATCCGAGGCCCGCCACCACCGGCGCGAGCAACGCCGCCAGTTCGTCGCGGTGCTGACCGATCGTTCGCAAAGAGGCCTCCGAACAGGGGGTTGGTGGCGCCGCTCCCGGTTCGCCCGGTGGCGCCGTCAGTAGCGTATCCAGCGCGCAGCCCGCGCCGACGACCAACGGAGGACCTGTGGAGAACGACGAAGCCGTGACGATCGGTGTCATCGGAGGCTCCGGCCTCTACCAGCTGTTCGACGAGGGCACCGCCGACGAGCTCGACGTCCCGACCCCGTTCGGCCCGACGTCGAGCCCGATCAGCATCGGCACGATGGCCGGACGACGGGTCGCGTTCCTGACCCGCCACGGCCGTGAGCACTCCGTCGCCCCCCACCGCATCAACCACCGCGCGAACGTGTGGGCGCTCCGTTCCCTCGGTGTCCGCGCGATCGTGTCCTCGAGCGCCGTCGGCGGCCTGCACCCCGACTACGCACCCGGCACCTTCGTCGTGACCGACCAGCTCATCGACCGCACCTGGGGACGCGCCGACACGTTCTTCGAGGACGACGTGCAGCACCTGTCCTTCGCCGACCCGTTCGACCCCACGCTCCGTCGCGCGGCGATCGACGCCGTCGCCGGACTCGACGTGCCGTTCCGTCCGACCGGCACCTGCGTCGTCATCCAGGGTCCCCGGTTCTCCACCCGCGCCGAGTCCGTCTGGCTCCGGCAGGCGGGCGGCCACACGATCAACATGACGATGACGCCCGAGGTCCCCCTGGCCGCCGAACTCGGCATCGCCACCGTGAACCTGTCGTTCGTCACCGACGCCGACGCCGGCCTGGCCCCGACCGAGGACGAGACCGCAGCCGCAGCCGCAGCCAGCGGCCCCGACGTCGACGACGCCGGCGCCGTCGTCACCCACGCCCTCGTCATGGAACGCCTCGCCCGCGCCAACGAGGTCATCGTCCGCGCCATCGGCCAGATCGTCGCCGCCATCCCCGCCGACTTCACCCCGCGCGAACTCGTCCCGACCAGCGCGAGCGCCAGCATCATGCAGGCCCAGCCCACCACCGCCACCGCATGAGCCGCCTCCTCGTCACCGGCGGCGCCGGCTTCATCGGCTCCGCGATCGTCCGCCGTGCCCTGGCCGACGGCCACGAGGTCCGCGTCCTCGACTCCCTGCGCGACGACGTGCACGGCGACCCCGCCGATGTCATCCGCGCCCACCAGCAGCAGGGCATCGCGTTCGTGCACGGCGACGTCCGCGACCGGGTCGCCCTCGACACCGCGCTCGACGGCATCGACGTCGTGTGCCACCAGGCCGCCAAGGTCGGCCTCGGCGTGGACTTCCAGGACGCCCCCGACTACGTCTCGTCGAACGACACCGGCACCGCCCACGTCCTCGCCGGCATGGACCGGCACGACATCGGCCGGCTCGTCGTGGCCAGCTCGATGGTCGTCTACGGCGAGGGCGCGTACACCACCGTCTCCGGGGAACCCACCCGTCCGCCGGCCCGCCGCCGCGAGGACCTCGACGCCGGCCGCTTCGACCCGATCGGCCCCGACGGTCAGCCCCTGCTGCCCGGCCTGATCGACGAGTCCGCAGCGCTCGACCCCCGCAACGTGTACGCGCAGACGAAGGTCGCGCAGGAGCACCTGGCCTCGAGCTGGGCCCGTGCCACGGGAGGCCGCGCGATCGCGCTCCGCTACCACAACGTCTACGGACCGGGCATGCCGGCGAACACCCCCTACGCCGGTGTCGCGTCCCTGTTCCGCTCGGCACTGGCTCGTGGCGAGGCACCCCGCGTCTTCGAGGACGGCGCCCAGCGACGCGACTTCGTGCACGTCGACGACGTCGCCGGCGCGAACGCCGCGTCCATCGCGGCGACGGCCGACCTGCCGTCGGACACGTTCCGCGCGTACAACGTCGGCTCCGGCACCGTGCACACCATCGGCGACATGGCCGCCGCGATCGCCGGACCCGACGGCCCGCAGCCGGTCGTCACGGGCGAGTACCGCCTGGGCGACGTCCGCCACGTCACGGCGAGTTCGGCACGCATCGCCGCCGAGCTCGGCTGGCACGCCGAGGTGGACTTCGAGCAGGGCATGCGCGACTTCGCGACGGCTCCGCTCCGCAGCGCCGTCCGCTAGCCGGAACGCGTGCGCGAGCGGTTCGCCGCTGGTCGCGCCTGAGAGCGCGACCAGCCACCGGACGGGAGGCCCGTGACGGCCCCGCCCCGCGCCTCCCGTCCGCTGTCCCCGCCCCGACGGCTCCGCAAGACGCCGTCGTGTCGGCACCACGCACCCTGGTGCGTGAGACGCCGCCGCCTTCGGCGGCGTGTCGACGACACGACGGCGTCTTGCGACACCCACTCGCGCGACCCACGCGCGCGCTCTGTCCCCCGTTCTGCGGACCGCGCTCCCACAGAACGCGCTGAACGAACAGGACCCGGCAGTTTCCTGTACCCCGCAGCGCGTCGTCGTGTTACGTCGAGTGCATGCCAGGACAGACCCGTCGATCCGACCGACCGCACCGAATGACGGACATGACTGTCGACGTGATCCTGCCGTGCCTCGACGAGGCGGATGCCCTGCCGAAGGTCATCGCGCGGCTCCCCACGGGCTACCGGGCCATCGTCGTCGACAACGGATCGACCGACGGATCAGCCGACGTCGCCCGCGCCCACGGTGCCCTCGTGGTGACGGAACCCGTCAAGGGCTTCGGTTCGGCCTGCGCCGCCGGGGTCGCCGCGGCGACCGCCGACTTCGTCGCGTTCTGCGACGCCGACGCCTCGATGGACCCCGCCGAGCTCCCGCCCCTGGTCGACCGCGTGGCCAGCGGCCGCGTCGACCTGGCACTCGGCCGCCGCGTCCCGACCGGCCGCGGTGCGTGGGCTCCGCACGCGCGCTTCGCGAACCGCGTCCTCGCCGTCCTCATGCACCGCGCGACCGGCTACCGACTGCGCGACCTCGGCCCGATGCGCGTGATGCGCCGCGAGGACCTCGTCTCCCTCGACCTGCGCGACCGCCGCAGCGGCTACCCGCTCGAGATGGTCCTGGCCGCCCACGCCGCCGGCTGGCGCGTCGACGAGTCCGACATCGGGTACGCGCAGCGCATCGGCGACAGCAAGGTCACCGGCACGCTCCGCGGCACGATCAACGCGGTGCGCGACATGTCCCGTCTGCTCCGTGCGTACCGCCGGGAGGCCCGTGCCCGGGTCGTCGCACCGGGGCCGCTCCGCCAGGCGGCCGAGTCCACCCCCGTGGTCGAGGAGGCCCGCTCGTGACCGTCGACCCCACCCACGTCAGCGACGCTGCAGCCGACGGCGTCTCCGTCCCGGTGACCGTCGCCGTCGTGGCGAAGGAGTGCCTGCCCGGCAAGGTGAAGACCCGGCTGACGCCGGCGCTCTCCCCCGAGGGCGCCGCGCGCGTCGCTTCCGCGAGCCTCGCCGACACCCTGGCGACCGTCCGCGCACTGCCCGCGGCCCGCCGGGTCCTGTTCTTCGACGGCGACGTCGTGCCGGCGTCGGCCGAGGGGTTCGAGGTGCTGCGCCAGCCCGGTGGCGGCCTGGACGAGCGCCTCGGGTTCCTGTTCGACGCCGTCGACGGTCCGCTGCTGCTCGTCGGCATGGACACCCCGCAGGTGTCCACCGCGGACCTCGCGCCGGTGTTCGACGACGCCGAGCGCGACGCCTGGTTCGGCCCGGCCGAGGACGGCGGCTTCTGGTCGCTGTACCTGCGACGGCCCACCGGCGACCTGCTGCGCGGCGTCCCGATGTCGCGTGACGACACCGGAGCCGTGCAGCTCGCACGCCTGACCGACGCCGGACTCGACGTGGGCGTGCTCGGGGAGCTGCTCGACGTCGACACGATTGCGGACGCCGAGCGGGTCGCCGACCTCGCACCCGACTCCGACTTCACCAGGGCACTCCGTGCCGAGACCGTGGGGAGCACCCGATGACCATGCACGCACCCGTCTCGTTCGGTGCCGGCGGCGGCGAGCCGTACGCCCGTGCCCTGCGCACCGACGGCCACCTGCGCCTGACCGACCCCGACCGGCCCGACGCCGTCACCACGATGGACGTCGGTCGCTGGAGCGCCGCCGCCGACCGCGTCGACCGCTCGCTGCTCGACGACGTCGACGGCGGGGTCATCGACATCGGCTGCGGTCCGGGCCGGATGCTCGTCGCCGCCCGGTCCCGGGGCATCCCGGCGCTCGGTGTCGACGTCTCCGCCGAGGCCGTGGCCATCGCGCAGCGCGCCGGCGGCACGGCCCTGCAGGGCTCCGTGTTCGACGCGGTGCCCGACGAGGGCCACTGGGACACCGCGCTGGTGATCGACGGCAACATCGGCATCGGTGGCGACCCCACGGCCCTGCTCACCCGTTGCCGCGAGATCGTGCGCGCCGGCGGCCGGGTCATCGTCGAGACGAACCCCGAAGCCGCGGCCGACCGCGTGTACACCGCGCGGGTGGTGGACGCCGACGGCAACGAGAGCGCCGGGTTCCCGTGGGCCGAGGTCGGCCTCGACGCCCTGCACCGGCACGCGGCGGACGCCGGGATGGTCCCGCGGCAGAGCTGGACGGCCGAGGGCCGGAACTTCTGCGAGCTGCTCGCCTGAGCCTCCGACACGCGCTTGTTTTGCACAATGCAAGACAAGCGCGTAGGGTGGTGGTCATCCAGCCGACGGCGTCGCGGTCGCCGGCTCGGTGACCCGCGGACCTCGGCACGACGACGAGGAGCACCCATGCAGAACCGTCAGAACCCCCTGGGCGGCGCCTACGTGACCGGCCTCGAGACCCGCGCCGAGCTCGGCAGCTACACGGGCGACGCGACCCGCAGCCCGATCGGCAGCTACACGGGCGCCGGCATCGGACGAGCACTCGGACGCTTCGTCGACACGCAGTTCCGCCGCCCCGGGACCGCGACGTCCTCGACGCGCACCGTGACCGGCTCGTTCCGCACGGCGACGGGATCGTTCCGCACCGCCTGAGGCACCCGCCTCCACAGACCGCGAGCGGTCGTCCACCCCGGGGGTCCCCCCTCAACCCGGGTGGGGCGGCCGCTCGCTCGCGTTCCCCCGACCTCCGGTGCACTTCCCCCGAACGCGCCAGGGCCGCCGATGCCAGGATGGACGCATGAACGACCGCGCCGGCACCCCAGCGACCGCAGACGACCTCGTCGACCTCGACGAGCTCCTCGCCGCCTACCACGACCGAGTGCCCGACGTCTCGATCCCGGAGCAGAAGGTCGTGTTCGGCACGTCCGGACACCGCGGGTCGTCGCTCGACACCGCCTTCAACGACATCCACATCGCCGCCATCACGCAGGCGATCGTGGAGTACCGCCGCGACCAGGGCACCGACGGGCCGCTCTTCATCGGCCGCGACACCCACGCGCTCTCGGCCCCCGCCGAGCAGACCGCTCTGCAGGTCCTCGCCGCCAACGGCGTGCGCGTGCTCGCCGACAGCCAGGACGGTTTCGTGCCGACGCCCGCGCTGAGCCACGCGATCATCCGCTACAACCGCGCCGGCAACCCGGACACGGCCGACGGCATCGTCATCACGCCGAGCCACAACCCGCCCCGCGACGGCGGCTTCAAGTACAACCCGCCGCACGGTGGCCCCGCCGACAGCGACGCCACGAGCTGGATCGCGAACCGGGCGAATGCGATCATCGAGGGCGGCAACGCCGAGGTGCAGCGCACCGAGGACTCCGAGCCCGAGCGCTACGACTTCCTGAACACGTACGTGGCCGACCTCGAGAACATCATCGACATCGCCGCGATCAAGCGTGCCGGCGTGAAGATCGGCGCCGACCCGCTCGGTGGCGCCTCGCTGCCGTACTGGAACGCCATCCGCGACCACTACGGCCTCGACCTGACCGTCGTGAACCCCGCGGTCGACCCCACGTGGGCGTTCATGACGCTCGACTGGGACGGCAAGATCCGGATGGACCCGTCGAGCCCCTCGGCGATGGCCTCGGTGCTTGCCCGCAAGGACGACTTCGACGTGCTCACCGGCAACGACGCCGACTCCGACCGGCACGGCATCGTCACGCCCGACGGCGGACTGATGAACCCGAACCACTACCTCGCGGTCGCGATCGAGTACCTCTACGCGCACCGGCCCGAGTGGCGCGACGATGCCGCGATCGGCAAGACCCTGGTGTCGTCGAGCATCATCGACCGCGTCGCCGAATCCCTGGGCCGTCGCCTGTGGGAGGTCCCGGTCGGCTTCAAGTGGTTCGTCCCCGGCCTGATCGACGGCTCGGTGGCGTTCGGCGGCGAGGAATCCGCGGGTGCGTCGTTCCTGCGCACCGACGGCACCGCGTGGACCACCGACAAGGACGGCATCATCCTGGCGCTCCTGGCGTCCGAGATCGTCGCCGTCACCGGCAAGACCCCGTCGCAGCTCTACGCCGAGCTGACCGAGCGCTTCGGTGCCCCGGTCTACCAGCGCGTCGACGCCGCGGCCTCGAAGGAGCAGAAGGCCCGCCTCGGCAAGCTCGACGGCGACGCCATCACCGCGGACACCCTCGCCGGCGACCCGATCACCGCGAAGCTGTCGAAGGCGCCGGGCAACGACGCAGCCGTCGGCGGCGTGAAGGTCGTCACCGACAAGGCGTGGTTCGCCGCGCGCCCGTCGGGCACCGAGGACGTCTACAAGATCTACGCGGAGAGCTTCGTCGGGCAGGAGCACCTCGAGCAGGTGCAGCGCGAGGCCAAGGAGATCGTCGACGCAGCACTGGGCGCCTAGCGCCCTCGTCGGACGGGCTGCGGGTCTCGGACACCGCAGCCCGTCCGCCGGAACCGAGCCGGGCCTCCAGGCCGTGTGCCAGCGGGGCCCACTGGGCGTACCGTGACTGCCGATCCACTCAGGAAGCCGTCTCGGCGCGACCGAGCACTTGCGGCAGTTGTAACTTTGCAGGCAGCGCAAAAATCGTTCTGCCAGCGCATCGGTACCCCGGGAGACCCTGCTCATGACCCAGACGGCGACCGCACCCGCGGCCCCCACCACGGCGTCCAACGTCGTGATGAACCACCGACAGATCCTGTTGGTGATCTACGGCCTGATGGCCGGCATGTTCCTCGGTGCCCTCGACCAGACGATCGTCGGCACCGCTATCCGCACCATCGGCGACGACCTGCACGGACTCGACCAGCAGGCCTGGGTCACCACCGGGTACCTGATCGCGTCGACGGTGACGACCCCGATCTACGGCAAGCTCTCCGACATCTTCGGTCGCCGGCCGCTCTTCATCACCGCGATCGGCATCTTCATCGTCGGCTCGTTCGCGGCGTCGTTCTCCGACTCGATGCTCATGCTCGCCGGGTTCCGCGCACTGCAGGGCCTGGGTGCCGGTGGTCTGATGTCCCTGCCGCTGGCGATCATGGGCGACATGCTCGCTCCACGCGAGCGGGCGAAGTACCAGGGCTACTTCCTGGCGGTCTTCGGCATCTCGTCCGTCATCGGGCCGCTGGTCGGCGGCGTCTTCGCCGGTGCGGACCAGCTGCTGTTCATCGCCGGCTGGCGCTGGGTGTTCCTGATCAACGTGCCGATCGGCATCATCGCCCTGTTCATGGTGCTGACGTTCCTGCACCTGCCGAAGTTCGGCGACCGCGGCAAGCCCCGCATCGACTGGTGGGGCGCGACGCTCGTCATCGTCACGCTCGTGCCGCTGCTGCTCATCGCCGAGCAGGGCCGCGAGTGGGGCTGGGACTCCCCTGCCGCGTTCGCCTGCTACGCCATCGGCGCCCTCGGCCTGATCGCGTTCATCATCGTCGAGCGCGCGATGGGCGACGACGCGATCCTGCCGATGAAGCTGTTCGGGTCGCGGGTGTTCTCGATGTCCGCGATCCTGTCCGTGCTCGTCGGCTTCGGCATGTTCGGCGCGATGCTGACGATCCCGCTCTACCTGCAGATCGTCAAGGGCGTGACCCCGACCGAGTCCGGGTTCGCCATGCTGCCGATGGTGCTCGGCCTGATGATCTCGTCGATCGCCTCCGGCCAGATCGTCTCCCGCACCGGCAACTACCAGGTCTTCCCGATCACCGGAACGGCGTTCACGGCGATCGGCTTCACGGTCCTGACGTTCCTGACCGCCGACCGGCCCCTGTGGTTCCTGATGCTCGGCATGTTCGGCATCGGGCTCGGACTCGGACAGCTCATGCAGACGCTGACCCTCGCCGCGCAGAACTCGGTGTCACCGCGGGACATCGGTGTCGCCACGAGCGCCGCGACGTTCTTCCGCCAGATCGGCGGCACGATGGGCACCGCTGTCCTGCTCTCCGTGCTGTTCACCCTGATGCCGACGAACATCAGCGCCGCGATGCAGAACGAGTCCGACCTGAAGAGCGCGCTCAACGCCGCGATGACGCCCTCGGTCGCGAACGCGTCGAAGAACCAGGGCGTGATGGACGAGATCTGGACGAAGATCGTCGACCCGGTGCAGCAGAACGTGCAGGACGGTCTCGACCAGGGCACCGCGCAGGCGAAGCAGGCCGCCGATGCCGCCGTGACCAAGCAGGTGACGGCGGCGGTGCAGCAGCAGGTCGCCGCGGGGACCGTCCCGGCCGCAGCAGCGGACACGATCATCGCCCAGCAGGTCGACGACGCCAAGCCCGCAGCCGAGCAGCAGGCGCTCGAGACCGCGGCCACGAAGGCGAACGCCTCGGTCGTCGACGGCAAGCTGCAGATCGACTACTCGGACAAGGCGCAGCGGGAGAACGTCGTCGACCAGGTCGCCCCGACGCTGATCAAGCAGCTCAAGAGCGGTGACTCTGCCGCGAGCTCGTCCACCGACTCGGCGACGAGCGACACGTCGTTCCTGAACGGGGCGGATCCCCGGCTCAGCCGTCCGTTCCTGGTCGGGTTCAGCGACTCGGCCGTCCGCGTCTACTACGTCGGCCTCGCGGTGATCCTGCTCGCGTTCGTGCTGACGTGGTTCTTCCGGGTGCCGCCGCTCCGCAAGACCTCGGCGCTGCAGGAGCAGGCCGATGCCGCACGCACGGCGGCCGGTGCGGGGTCGGACGGGAGCGCCGCTGCAGCCGCTGCCGCCGCCGCACCCGGCGCCGGACCGGTGCCGCAGGGGTCGTCCTCCGCCGAAGTGCCGACGTCGCCCGAGGTGCCGACGTCGCCGGACGTGCAGCCTCGGTCCGCCCGGGCCGCCGGGGCGTCGGACGTCTCGGTGCTGCCGAACGGGGTCGACGACACCCGCGCGCCGCTGCCGAACGCCACGACGCACGGTGCACACTCGGCGGCCGCGCCGGTCGACGAGCCCCCGACGACGACCGGTGCCATCCGGACCCGGGCTGCCCACGCCGCCCCGGTCGTGGAGCCGGACGCCCAGGGCGCCGGAGCCGATACGGCGGAGGCGAGCCGGGCCTCCCGGCCGGACGCTGGCGACGCGCACGGACACGGGCGGCACTCCGCGGAGTAGTCGGCGCGGGCGCTCGCTCGGTGCGTGTGCATGTTCCGACGATCCACGCGTCGAACCACTCGTGGATCGTCGCAGACCCCGCTCGCCTCAGACGGCCGGCACGCTCCCGTGCGGAGACTACGAGCGCTCTCGCTCGCGCATCTCGACGTAGTCCCCGGCAGCGCACGCCGAGGTACCACTGACCGTGTCGCCCCCGCCGAGGTCGGAGGACTGGAACCCGATGTTCGCCACGCCGTCCCCGCTGCCGTCGACGCCGCTGTAGGACGCGTCGGCATCGGAGAACCGCTTCGTGTCGAGTCCGCGCTCGCCCCACAGCTTCTCGAGCGTCCGGATCCCCTGCTCGACATCGCCGCGATCAGCACGGGACTTGATGTACGTGTAGTTCACACCCTCGCCCACGCCGCGCTCGTCCTCGCACGTACCGAGCCGCGGCCCTTCCTGGACCGTCCACGTCCCACCGAGCGCATCGGTCGTGTCGTCGACGAGCTGCTGGATGCTGCGCTTCGCATCGGCCGGCTCCTGGGTCGGTCGGTTCTCCATCTGTCCTCCAGAACAGCCGGCAGTCGTGCCGACGATCGCGATCGTGGTCACGGTGACTGCGATCCACTGCTTCAGGGCGGTCATCGGCGTCGGTTCTCCGTAGGGTCGTCGGGCGTCCAGCATGTCACCCTGCCGGCGTCACGCGGTCGCCGTGACCGGTCGTCGTCTTTGCCACGTTCCTCAGCGACTCCGTGCCCGGGTCGAGGTAGCCGTTGCCGCTTGCGGTGTGCACGCCGTGGTCCTTCACCGGGTCGAAGCCGTCGGCGCCGTCCGCGCCGAAGGTCTCCGCGCCGAAGCTAGAGTTCGTCGGGTCGAGCCGGTACGGCACGCTGAACCCTCTGCCGATGTAGGCGTACTGGTCGCCCAGCCCGGGAATGCCGACGAAGGTGTCCTGGGCCTGCCCCGCGTAGACGTGGTCAGCCTGGATGTCCTGCGCTGTCGGGATGGTCTGCGGGATGCCGGCAGACGCGATCGACGTGAACGAGTCGACGTGGACGCCGGGTGCTGTCAGTCCGATCGACGCCGTCGTGGTGCCGTACGAGTGTGCCAGGACGTTCGTCCGGGGCATGTCGCCGGCACGAACGGCGTCGAGCCCACGGATCGATGCCGCCAGCTTCGCCCCACCGCTCTCGGCCGCGTCCTCGTTGAAGACACCGAGATCAGGCGGCGCTGGAGGCGCCTCGTAACCCATCCAGGCGATCACCGCACGGTTTCCCGGGCCGTCCACCTTGACCTGCTCGTCCGCGACGTTCTGCACTGCTTGTACCCAACCGGTCATCGTCTTGGTACTGGATCCCATCCCCGGAACGGCCCACGTGACGTTGGTCGCGGTGTCCAGGTCTCCGATCGAGACGGCGGCCAAGGGCGGGACGTCTCCCGTCAACGAGATGAGGAACCGGTTGTCCCCCAAGCTGGCCCGGATGCTCCTCAGCGCTTCGCGCTCATCGGGATCGAGGTTCTCGCGCGCGAGACGGTCGTCGAGGACCTCTTGGTTCGCGGTGTTCCGTGCCCAGTACGGGATCCCCTCGAGGTTCCCGAGCATCGCGAGCACCTCGGGCGGCAACGCCAGGAGGTCCACCCCGTTCGCCTTCGTCAGGCCGAGACCCGCCCAGGTCGCCGCGACCTCGGCCGGCGTGGCCCCGGGTGCGAGCAGGGTTTGGAACGACGGGGGAATCGTCGCAGCAGCAGCGAAGTCGAGGACGGAGTTCGAGAGCGTGCTGATCGCGCCGGCGCGTTCGAACGCGGACGCTATCCGCTCGATCCAATCTGCATCGGAAGCGTTCTCCTGCAGGTACCGGTCGAACCCCGGGAGCAGGGTCGAACTGGACACCTCTGCCCAGGAGCAGTTGCTCGTGAAGCCGGACCATGCCGTCCGCAGCTTCACCGCATGCTCCGAGAACCCGCGATCCGAGGCCCGCACCGACGCCACGAAGGTCCGGAGCCGCTCGGGGTCCGCCGAACTGCGACCCATGCTCGACCCGCCAGCCGTTCGCGGACGGTCCGATGCGGAGAACGACGCCGAGATCGGTGTTGGTCGGATCGGGATGTCCGAGGGCTTCGGGTCGAACATCGGAGTCGGCTTGACCTCGAAGATCCCCAGCGGTTCATCGTCGGCCTGCTGACGCGCGGTCTCGCGTCCCTGCCAGGCGTCGACGGCGGCCAGCCGTTCGCGCTCTCGCTGGGCCTCACCGATGACGACCTGCACCGCGTCCGCAAGTCGACCGAGCGCACCGGCGAGGCGGACACGATCAGCGGCTTCGGCCACCGCAGCTTCGGCGAAGCGGTCAGCGTAGGCACCGGAGAAGTCAGTGGAAGCGTCCTCGGCAGCTGATCGACGGGCGGAAGCCGCGAACAGCAACGTGATGTCCGCTCCAGTCGCCGCCTTGATCAGGCGGTTCGCCGCGCTTTCGTCGAACGGTATGGTCCCCAACATCGCCCCCGTGATGCTCGCGTCCGCTCATCGACGGCCGAGGCCTCAACCCTACCCATCGACGACGATGTGCGGACACTCCCGTCCCGGACCCTGCCCACGCCTCAGACCGCCGGCGCCGCGTCCCCCGCCGCTGCCGCCGGTGCTCCGGCCACCTCGAACGACGCCCCCGGCAACCGCTTCCGCATCACGTCGATCGCCGCAGGGTTGTCGTCCACCAGCACGTACCGCCGCCCCAGCGCCCGTGCCACGGCGCCCGTGGTCCCACTGCCCGCGAAGAAGTCGAGCACCCAGTCCCCCTCGCGCGAGGACGCCTGCACGATCCGCCGCAACACTCCCTCAGGCTTCTGCGTGGGGTAGCCAGTCTTCTCGCGGCCCGTCGGCGAGACGATCGTGTGCCACCAGACGTCGGTGGGCAGCTTGCCGCGCTCGCGTTTCTCGGGGGTGACGAGCCCCGGCGCCATGTACGGCTCGCGGTCGACCGCCTCGGAGTCGAACCAGTACCGCGATGGGTCCTTCACGTAGACCAGGATCGTGTCGTGTTTCGTCGGCCAGCGCGTCTTGGACTTGGCACCGAAGTCGTAGGCCCACACGATCTCGTTCAGGAACGACTCGCGGCCGAAGAGCGCGTCGAGCAGCACCTTGGCGTAGTGCGACTCGCGGTAGTCGAGGTGCAGGTACAGCGTGCCGTCGGCGGCGAGCAGCCGCCAGGCCTCGATGAGTCGGGGTTCGAGGAACGACCAGTAGTCCTCGAACCGGTCGTCGAAGCGCATCAGGTCGCCGCGCACCCGCTCGTAGGTCCGGCCGTGGAACCCCATCACGGGACCGTCGGCCTTCGGCACGGCGGACGTCGCGTGCCGCCGCTGGTACCGGCCGGTGTTGAACGGCGGGTCGAGGTACACCAGCGTGAAGGAGCCGTCCGGGTACGCGGGGACCACGTCGAGGGCGTCGCCGAGGACGACGCGGTCCGGGCCTCGGTCGTCTCCCCTGCGCACGGACCCATTGTCGCGCACCGAGCGAGCACGCTCGACGCGCACCGCACCGCACCGAGCGGACGCGCAGCACACGAAGCAGGCGTGCAGCACAGAGCGCACGTCCAGGCCCCGGCGTACGGTCGAGTGCATGGCAGCAGCACCCGAGGTCCGCAACGACACCGACAAGCAGCAGTACTCCCTGATCGAGGACGGCGAGGTCATCGGCCTCGCTGCGTACGAGGTCGACGGCGACGAGATCCGCTTCGTGCACACCGAGGTCGATCCCGAGCACCGCGGTGGTGGGCACGCGTCGATCCTGGTGCAGCACGCGCTCGACGACGTGCGCGCGAGTTCGTCACGCCGGGTCGTCGCGCAGTGCAGCTACGTGCACGCGTGGATCGAGCGGCACCCGGACTACCAGGAGCTCACGACCCGCTGAGCGAGCAGCAGGTCGCGCAGCAACGCCCTCAGTACGAGCGGTCGTGCGTCCCGGCGCGGGCCTCGTGCCGCCCGGCGCTCCGCACCGTCGGCACCCGGATGAGCACGCTGCCGCTGAGCAGGTCGTGGTCGTCGTCTGCCGGCGACGGGGCCTGTTTCGGCAGGCGTGCCTGCCGTTCGTACTCGGCTTGCGTCTCGTGCCGGGTCGGTGCGAACACCTCGTCCAGCATCCCGACCATGCCTCCGGATCCACCGCTCCGCTGGGACTTGTTCGACAGGTCGATCCACCCCATGCGATCGGCGATCCACACCACGACGGCCACGGCGGCCACCGCCCCCAGGAAGATCAACCAGTTCACGGCAGCGACGCTACGTGGGCCGCGCGGCGAGCGGATCAGCCGCGCGGGGGATTCTCATCATCCACACGTCTGGTTCATGAGGTCGAGGCGCACACTCGAGTCAGCGGCGGCCGGAACGTCCCCCCTCAGGTCCGGCCGTCGCGTCCACCGTCGATCGGGAACGGGGCTCACGGCACCCGCTCGAGCCACTCCTTCGTCGCGAACTTCGTCCGCACCAGCTCCTGCGCCCGCTCCCGCTCGGCCTCGGTGACGTGCCCTTCGGTCGCTCCGTACAGGCGGGTGAAGGTGCCGATCAGCCGCTCGATGATCTCGGCGCGGGACAGCCCCGTCTGCGAGCGGAGCGGGTCGACGCGCTTCGCGGCGCTGGTGGTGCCCTTGTCGCTCATCTTCTCGCGCCCGATGCGCAGCACCTGCACCATCTTCTCGCCGTCCATGTCGTAGCTCATGGTGGCGTGATGCAGCAGCGAACCGGTGCCGAGGCGCTTCTGTGCGGCCCCGCCGATCTTGCCCTTGGTCGAGGTGATGTCGTTGAGGGGCTGGTAGTACGCCTCGATGCCGAGCGACTTGAGCGCCTCGATCACCCATTCGTCGAGGAACGCGTACGAGTCGGCGAAGGTCATGCCCTGCACCAGGTCGGACGGCACGTAGAGCGAGTACGAGATCACGGCGCCCGCGTCCATGAACATCGCGCCGCCGCCGGAGATGCGTCGGACCACCTGCACGCCGTACTTCTCGGCGCCGGCGGGATCGACCTCGTTCTTCAGCGACTGGAACGAGCCGATGACGACGGCCGGCTGGTCCCACTCCCAGATGCGCAGCGTGGGACCGCGACGGCCGGCACCGACCTCTTCGGTCAGCACCTGGTCGAGCGCGAGGTGCTCGTTCGGGCTGATCGGCCCCTCGTGCACGATCTGCCAGTCGTGGTCGCGCCAGGTCGAGGCCCGCGACAGCGCGCGGCGCACCGCGACGCCGACGGACTCGGGCGTGAAGCCGAGCAGCACCGCATCGGTCGGCAGGGCCGCGCGCACGGCTGCGGCGATGCCCGCGGCGTCGGTGGTGGCGGGGAGCCCGTTCACGGCCGCGTCGATGAGCGGCAGCGCGTCGTCGGGTTCCAGGAAGAAGTCACCCGCCAGGCGGAACTGCTGGATCGTGCCGTCGACGACCTCGAGGTCGACGACGACCAGCTTGCCTCCGGGGACCTTGTACTCACCGTGCATGCCGCAACCCTATTCCGGACAGCCGACTGCCCGGCAGTGGGCCGGCCTGGTGACGGACTGGAGACCCGTGGCGGCGTCGCGACGGGCCTCCAGTCCGCCACCGGTCGCGTCGCAGGACGCGGCGAGCGCCGTCAGCGCGTTGTCACCCGGTCGAGCCACGCGACCAGGTCGCCCACGACCTCGTCGCGGTTCGTCTCGTTGTAGACCTCGTGCCGCGCGCCCTCGTACACCTGCACGGTCACGTCGGACAGCCGGCCGCGTCGGCGGTACGCCTGCGCCAGTCGCTCGACGGAGCGCGGCCCGCCGAGGGCATCGTCGGAGCCGACCTGCAGCAGCATCGGCAGGTCGTGCGGGATGCCCCGTCGCGGGACCCCGAGCAGTCGGAGGGTGTCGGCGAGCCCGAACAGCCCGATGACGTCGGCCTCGACCGCCAGGGGGTCGACCGCGACGGCGTCGATGATCTTCCGGTCGCGGGTGAGCCACTCGTACTTGGTGGGCCCCGACCCCGCGTGCCGGGCGTTGAGGTCGCCGCTGTTCATCCAGCCGGGCAGCCGGTAGGCACTCGCGGACAGGACGACGCCGTCGTAGCGGTCCGACGAGGTGTTCACGATCCGCTGCGCCATGAGCGACCCCCACGAGTGCCCGAGCAGCACGAGCGGCAGCCCGGGTTCGTCGGCCCGCGCGACCGCGCTCATCTGCTCCACCGCAGCGATCGCCGCGCGCAGGCCGCCGGGGCCGAGCCGACCGAGCTTGGTGTGGTCGCCGTCCCACTGGGTCAGCCCGGTGCGTCCGTGCCCGCGGTGGTCGTTGGCGTGCACGGTGTAGCCGGCGCGCACCAGGTCCTGCGCGAGCGGTTCGTACCGGAGCCCGTGCTCCCCGACCCCGTGCGCGATCTGCACGACGCCCTTCGGCCGCGCCGCACGCCAGGTCGAGTAGACGATCTCGACGCCGTGGGCGTCGGTGAACGAGGCGTCGCCGCGAGCGGCGGAGAAGGTGGGCACACCCGCATCTTCGCAGACGCGCTCCATCCCGGACCTGTTCACCCGGCGTTCACGCAGGGGGTTCCGGGCGGGCCTACCGTCCTGCGCATGGACGTCATCGTCATCGTCACGCTGGTGATCGTCGTGGCCCTCGTGTTCGACTTCACGAACGGCTTCCACGACACCGCGAACGCCATGGCCACGTCGGTCGCCACGGGAGCACTCAAGCCCCGGACCGCCGTGCTCATCTCCGCGGTGCTCAACGTGGTCGGCGCGTTCCTGTCGACCGAGGTCGCCAAGACCGTGTCGCAGGGCATCATCCGCGAGGGGCAGGACGGCATCCACATCTCCCCCACGATGATCTTCGCGGGGCTCGTCGGCGCGGTGCTCTGGAACCTGGCGACCTGGTACCTCGGGCTGCCGTCGTCGTCCACCCATGCGCTGTTCGGCGGGCTCATCGGCGCCTCGATCATCGGGGCGGGGCTGAACTCGATCAGCTGGGCGACGGTGGTGTCGAAGGTCGTGCTGCCGGCGCTGCTCTCCCCGGTCATCGCCGGGGTGATCGCCCTGGTCGCGACGTACCTGGCGTACGTGCTCACGAAGAACGCGACGACGCACGGTGCCGCGACCGGGTTCCGGCACGGGCAGACGATCTCGGCGTCGCTGGTGTCGCTCGCACACGGCACGAACGACGCGCAGAAGACGATGGGCGTCATCACGCTGACCCTCATCGCCGCGAACTACCAGGCCGCCGGCACCGGTCCGGCGCTCTGGGTGATCCTGGCCTGCGGACTCGCGATCGGCCTCGGCACGTACACGGGCGGCTGGCGGATCATGCAGACCGTCGGCAAGAAGATCTCCGACGTGCAGTCGCCGCAGGGCTTCGCCGCCGAGACGAGCTCCGCCGCGACGATCCTCATCTCGTCGCACCTGGGCTTCGCGCTCTCGACGACCCACGTGACGAGCGGCGCGGTCGTCGGCTCGGGCCTCGGCAAGAAGCTCGCCGACGTGCACTGGTCGGTCGTCGGCCGCATCGTCGTCGCGTGGGTGATCACGCTGCCCGCCGCTGCGGTGGTCGGGGCGCTCGCGACCTGGCTCGCGTCGACCTCGGCGTTCGGGCTGGTGCTCGTCGCAATCCTCGCCCTGGCCGGCGGGCTCACCTTCTCCGTCCTCGCCAAGCGCAAGCCGATCTCGCACGAGGACATCACCACCGAGTCCGGGCCGTCCGAGCAGAGCGAGCCGCAGCCGACCGGCGTGACGAACTGAGGGGAACGACGATGGACATCGACTTCACCGCGATCGGCACCGTCGCCGGCGTCGGCTTCGTGGCCGCCGTGGGCCTGGTGCTCGTGTACACGCTCGGCCTGCGGCTGCTCGGGACGGGGCAGCCGGACGACGCGGGCGGCGAGCGCACCCAGTACTCCGACGAGAACCCGCGCTCCGGGCACACCCCGCCCGTCGCCCTGGCGGGTGCGGTGTTGTGCTTCGCCGTGTGTGTCGCCGCGGTCCTGGCGGGCATCTGGTTGACGATCCCCCAGTTCCACTGAGGACGTTCCTTCCCAGAGCGCCCGCGCTGGGAAGCGGAATCGGGCGTACCTGGTCGAAACGTCCGACCAGGTACGCCCGTTCCGACCAGGTACGCCCGTTTCGACCAGGTACGCCCGGAATGATCGAGTGGTGACCGACCACACGAACGCGACCACCCACCACCACCTCGACACCGCGGTCGAGTCCGCCGTCGACGTCTTCACCGCCGAACGCCAGCCGGTCCTGACCGTGGAACCGGGCGACACGGTGACCGTCCGAACCCTGAGCGCCGCGGGCTACACGGAACGCCAGCCGGGCCCGGGCCTCGACGCCCCGACCCTGATCGACCCGCGCCGGGGGCACTGCCTGGTCGGGCCGATCGCCGTCGCGGGAGCACGTCCGGGGATGGTCCTGGCGGTGCACTTCGACGACCTCGTGCCCGACGACTGGGGCTACACGGCCTCGGGCGGGGTCGACTCACCGGTGAACCGCGCACTCGGCCTGACCGATCCGGCGTCGCGCGGCCCGCTGCTCTGGGACATCGACGTGTCCGCCGGAGTCGCCGTGAACCAGCTCGGCCTCGGGGTGCGGACGGCACCGTTCCTCGGCGTCGTCGGCGTCCCGCCCGAGCCCACCGGGGAGCACTCGACGATCCCGCCCCGCACGGTCGGCGGCGGCAACGTCGACTGCCGCGAGCTGATCGCCGGCTCGACCCTGTACCTGCCCGTGACGGTGCCGGACGCCCTGCTCCACGTCGGCGACGGGCACGCGGCCCAGGGCGACGGCGAGGTCTCCGGAACAGCGGTCGAGTGCGGCATGACCACGACGATGACCCTGACGCTCCTCGACCGGGCTCCGGTCGAGGGTGTGCACGCCGACACCCCCGCCGGACGCATCACCTTCGGCTTCGACGCGGACCTCAACGTCGCGACGGCCACGGCGCTCGACCGGATGGTCGACTGGATCGCCGGGCTGCACGGGATCGGCCGCGCCGAGGCACTCGCGATGGCGAGCGTGGCGGTGAGCATGCGCATCACGCAGGTCGCGAACCGCACGTGGGGCGTGCACGCCCTGCTCCCGCACGACGCGATCCTGACGGACGCGCGGCACTGAGGCCGGGAGGCCCGCCCCACGCGAGCCGACCGGCGCACGCTGGGCGGGCCTCCCGTCCGACGTTCCTTCCCATCGCACCCGGCCTGGGAAGCGGAAACGGGCGTACCTGGTCGAAAGAATCGCCCAGGTACGCCCGTTTCGACCAGGTACGCCCGGAACGACCAGGTGCACCCGAGCCGTCAGTGGGCGGAGTAGCCGCCGTCCACCAGGTGGTAGCTGCCCGTGATGAACGAGGCCTTGTCGCTCAGCAGGAACAGCACGAGCGCGGCGACCTCGGCGTCGGTGCCGAGCCGCTTCGAGGCGTGCTCGTCCTCGAGTGCCGCGATGGCCTCGGGCGAGAGCGACTTGCGGAGCAGCGGGGTGTCGATGAACCCGGGGCCCACGGCGTTCGTGCGGACGCCCTGCGACGAGTACTCCAGCGCGGCGACCTTGGTCAGCCCGGCGAGCGCGTGCTTCGAGGCGACGTAGGCCGCGTTCTGCGCCATGCCGACCGTGCCGAGCACCGACGCCATGTTCACGATCGCGCCACCGCCGGCAGCCACCATCGCGGGGATCTCGTAGCGCAGCCCGTAGAAGACGCCGTCCAGGTCGACCGCACGGACGCGGTCCCAGGCGGCGATGTCGTACTCGCCGATCGGCTGCGGTGCTGCGCCGATGCCGGCGTTGTTCACGGCCAGGTGCAGCGCGCCGAACGTGTCGACGGCGAACTGCACCATGCGCTCGTTGTCCGCGGCGACCGCGGAGTTCGCCTCGAACGCGCGGGCGGTGCCACCGGCCTCCACGATCGACGCGGCGACGCGCTCGGCGCCCGCCAGGTTGATGTCGGCGACGACCACCGTGGCGCCCGCCGCGGCGAGCTCCTTCGCGACGGACTCGCCGATGCCGCTGCCACCACCGGTGACGACGGCGACCTTGTCCTCGAACTCGGACATGTTCTCCTACTCTCTCGGCAACACGTGTTGTCTAAGACCACGGTACACCCGAAATCAAGTTCGTTCGCTGAACTAATAAGATAGGCTAACGATCGATGACCGACGCCACCGACCTCCGCATCGCGGTGAACCGGCTGTCCCGCACACTCCGTGCCCAGAAGGCCGACACGAGCGTCACGGACGCGCAGTTCTCGGCCCTCGCCCGGCTGCACCGCGACGGCGCCATGACCCTGGCCGACCTGAGCCGACAGGACGGCGTGACCCCGCCCTCGATGACGAAGACCGTCGCGGTGCTGGTCGAGCGGGGCCTGGTGTCGAAGTGCGGGCACGGGGACGACCGCCGCAAGGTGCTGCTCGGTGCGACACCCGCCGGGGCCGCCTTCGTCGAGGAGACCCGACGCCGCCGCGACGGCTGGCTCACCCCCCGACTCGCAGCGCTCACCGCCGACGAGCGGAGCACCCTCGCCGACGCCACCGAGATCATGAGGAGGCTGGCCCAGCAGTGACCGCCATGTTCCGCTCCCTCGCCGGACGCAACTACCGGATCTGGTTCGCCGGGGCCCTGGTGTCGAACGTCGGCACCTGGATGCAGCGCACCGCCCAGGACTGGATCGTGCTGACCCAGCTCTCCGACGACGACGCCGTCGCGGTGGGCATCACGATGGCCCTGCAGTTCGGCCCCCAGCTGCTGCTCCTGCCGCTCACCGGGCTCGCCGCCGACCGGTTCGACCGCCGGAAGATGCTCATGCTCACCCAGGGCCTGATGGGGCTGCTCGGGCTGGGACTCGGCGTCATGGTCCTCACGCACACCGCCACCCTGCTCGCGCTGTACGGCTTCGCCCTGGCACTCGGCATCGTCGCCGCGTTCGACGCCCCGATCCGGCAGGCCTTCGTCTCCGACGTCGTGCAGGGCGAGGACGTCTCGAACGCCGTCGCCCTGAACTCCGCGTCGTTCAACGCCGCACGCCTGATCGGCCCCGCGGTCGCCGGGGTGCTCATCGCGGCGATCGGCTCCGGATGGGTGTTCGTCATCAATGCCGGGTCGTTCCTGGCGGTCCTGCTCGCACTCCGCTTCGTCGACCCCGCCCAGCTCGCCGAACGGGTCCGGGCGGGCCGCGGCAAGGGGCAGATCGTGGCCGGCTTCCGGTACGTCCGCACCCGGCCGGACATCGTCGTCGTGCTCTGCATGATCTTCGTCGTCGGCACGTTCGGCGTGAACTTCCCGATCTTCACCTCGACGATGGCGCGGGTCGAGTTCCACCAGGGCGCCGGCGAGTTCGGGCTGCTCAACTCGGTGATGGCGGTCGGCTCGGTGCTCGGCGCGCTGCTGTCCGCCCGCCGGGACAGGCCGCGGATGCGCACCCTCGTGCTCGCCGCCGGCGGGTTCGGGCTCGCGTGCACCGCCGCGGCCCTCGCCCCGACGTACTGGACCTTCGCGATCGTGCTGGTGTTCGTCGGGCTCGCGTCCCTGACCTTCATGACCACGGCGAACGCCCTGGTGCAGACCACGACGAAGCCCGCGATGCGCGGCCGCGTGATGGCGCTCTACATGGCGATCTTCGCGGGCGGCACCCCCATCGGCGCCCCGCTCGTCGGTGCCGTCGCCGACGCCTTCGGCCCACGCTGGGCGATCGTGGTCGGCGCGGCCTCGGGCTTCGTCGCACTCGGGATCGCGCTCGTCTGGCTCGTCCGGTACCAGCGGGTCCGGTTGCGCTACGACGCCGACTCACGGCTGCACCTGGCGATCACGCACGCCGTGCCGGTGGTCGGCTCACGCGCGGCGCTCCGCCGAGAGCTGGAACGCGACGAGACGCTCGCCGACCGCTCCAGCGCCGTCTGACGGACCGACGGGTCGACCTGTCCGTCGGCCGACGGCCCGTGACACACCGGCCGTCGGACGGGAGGCCCGCACCGGCGCCGCCACGGGCCTCCCGTCCGACGTCACCCCCGCCCACGGCCGCGGTCGCGAGGCACGGACCGGCCCCGTTCCGGGCCCGCGCGCCGTCGGTCAGAGCACGGGTGCGGACGACGCGAAGACCCGCTCGTCGAGGGCCGCGGCGACGCGGTCGGCAGCCACCGCCAGCCGTTGCCCGACGTCGCCCGCCACGGCGAGCGCCGACTCCTCGGGGATGCCGTCGAGCAGGGCGCGGACCTCGTCGAACCCGGCGACCTCGTCCGCGACGCAGGACGGGGCGACGTCGGCCAGGCACTCGGCCGCGCGGTGCACGGTGAAGCGCAACGACCGTGGGCTGTGTGCGTCGAGGAGCAGGAAGGCGGCGGCGTCGGACGGCACCGGATGGTGGTCGCGTCCGCGCAGGAAGGCCTCGCCCGCGCCGCACGCCCGGAGCGCCGCCGTCCACGAGGTGACCGCGTCCGGCTCGAGCAGCCGCGACGCCAGCAGCCGTGCGGTGGAGGCACAGCGGGTGAGTGATCGTCCGAGGGTGAAGAACTCCCACACCTCGTCACGGCTGGCGTCCCCCTCGACCACCCCGATGGCGAGGGCACTGCGCTCCCGCACCCAGCCGAGGAACTCGTGCGCACGGTCGGGGGCGATCTTCCGGGGCATCCTCGACCGCGTCACGTCGAGGCAGTCCCAGAGCTCGCTCGAGACGACCTCGCGGGCACGGCGTGCGTGGTCGCGGGCGACGGCGACCGCTGCAGCGATGGACGCGGGCTCGTGCCGGTCGAGCGCGAGGGCGTCGACGGTGGCGGCGCGGTCCGGGTCGTTCGCGGGGCCGGTGGTCCCGATGACGCTGCGGAGCTCGGTGGACACGAGCCGGTCGTCGTCGAGGGTGCCTGGTTCTCGGCGAGCGACGTAGACGTCGAGCAACCGTGCGACGACGTCGGTGCGCTCCACCGCGCTCCCCACGTGGAAGACGTTCCCCGCGAGGCGGCTCAGCACGGCTGCTCCTGCATGTCGAGAACCTAACGAGCCGGCGTTGCCGGGGTGTTACAGAACCGCGTCACGGGTGTTGCAGTGTCCCGTCTCCGCGCTCGCTAGACAAACTAACTAGAGCGTCTAGCATTGGGGCATGACGTCCGAGGTGATGACCAGCACCGCAGGGTACTGGTACGAGGACTCCGCGGTCTCCGCCGTGGACGTCCTCAACGCCCTGCGGCGGTACCGAACGGCCGAGAGCGCTGCCCAGCGCCGAGCGCGCGAGGCACTGGGGATCGGCGAGAACGCACTGCTGGCGCTCCGGTTCCTGATCGACGCCGAGCACGACGGCCGCACCGTCAACGCGAAGGACCTCGCCGAGCGGCTCGAGATCACGGCGGCGTCGACGTCGGCGCTCGTCGACCGGCTCGTCCGCAGCGGCCACGTCGAACGGCACGCCGACCCGAACGACCGCCGTGGCGTGATCCTCACCGCCACCGGCACCTCGATGCGGCACGCGCTCCGGGTCATCGAGGAGCTCGACGCCCGCGCGCTCGAGGTCACCGAGCACCTGCCGAGCAACGAGATGGCCGTGGTCGTGGACTTCCTGGACGAGATGGTCCGCGTCGTGGACGAGCTCGACGCCGGGTCGGACCACTCCCGTCGCGCGTAGCCTGGACCGCATGGACCCTCGCGGCGAGCACCACCCCGAGGACGACATGCCGTTCGCCGAGCTTGACTCGCGGGCCCGTGCCGACGCCGCACTCCGACGCATCCAGGCCGGGTCCGATCCGGCCCGTGAGGCGTTCGACCTCGCCAACACCATGAACGACGAGGCCGTGGGGCGGCTCACGAAGCGCCTGCGGCGGCTGTTCCGCCGGGGCTGACCGCCCGCGTCAGAACGCGGTGCCGACCGCGGCGATGTCGTCGCCCCCGTGCCCGGCTGCGCTGGCATCGGCGTAGACGCGCCCGAGTGCCTCGAGCAGCGTGGTGGACACCCCTGCGGTCCGGGCGGCATCGGTGATGAGCCCGATGTCCTTCCGCAGCCCGTCGAGTGCGAACTGCGCGGGGAACTCGCGGGCGATCATCGCGGCACCCTTGGTGTGGGCGTAGGCGGAGTCGCTCGCACTGCCCTCGATGGCCTGCAGGAACAGCGCGGGGTCGAGCCCGAGCGCGGCTGCGAGGGCCAGGGACTGCCCGGTCGCCGCGGTGATCGACGCGATCCAGGCGTTGGCGGCGAGCTTGAGTGCGGTGCCGTCGCCGACCTGGTCGCCGGCACGGAGGGTCTTCGCGCCGATCGCGTCGAGCACGGGGTCGACACGGTCGAGCAGGTCTGCCGGTCCGGCCGCGAGCATCGTGAGCTTGCCCTGTTCGGCGGGGGCCTTCGTGCCGAGCATCATCGCCTCGACCAGGGTGATGCCGTCCTTCTCGGCCAGTTGCACGACCGTCGCGGTGCCGTCGACGCCGATCGTCGAGGCCTGCACCCACACGGCGTCGGTCGGGGCGTCACCGGCGGCCTGCTCGAGGACGTCGACGACCGCATCGGTGTCGAACAGGGTGAGCAGGACGACCTCGGCGTGCTCGACGGCACTGCCCGGGTCGCTCGCCACCGTCGCGCCGCGGTTGCCCAGGGGTGCGGCCTTGTCGGCACTCCGGTTCCAGACCGTCACCTCGTGGCCGTCGCGGAGCAGTGATCCAGCCACGCCGGCGCCCATCGCACCCGTCCCCAACACCGTCACTCGCACGTGCGTCTCCGTCCTGGCGCGGCTCCGTGCCGCGACCGTCCCGACGCTACGCCCGACGCCGTCAGAGGAGCCCGCGAGCCCGCAGCCAGGCGGCCGGGTCGATCGGGGTGCCGGCCACGATGACCTCGAAGTGCAGGTGGGCGCCGGTCGAGACCCCCGTGTTGCCGACGGCCCCGAGCCGCTCCCCCACGCGGAGGACCTGGCCGCGGCGGACGTCGATCGCCGACAGGTGCCCGTACCGCGTCGCGGTGCCGTCGGCGTGCCGCAGGAGGACCTGGTTGCCGTAGCCACCGAGCACACCCGCCGAGACGACCCGGCCGGGCAGCGCGGCGACGACCGGGGTACCGATGGCCGCGGCGAAGTCGACCCCCTGGTGGTTCGACGAGCAGGCCGCGCAGCCGACGACCCAGCGGGAGCCGAAGGCACCGGCGTCCGGGATCGCACCGGCCGTGGGGCGGACGGCTCCACCGGTCGGGCCCGAGCCACCGGGAACCCGGAGGGCTGCCGCAGCACGACCCACCGAGAAGTCGTCGCGGCCGGCGGTCGGCCCGGTCGAACCGTCGGCGACGAAGTGCTGCACGCCGGCGGATGCCGACGTGGGTTCCGGAGAGGCCGGAGCGGCGAGGGCGGTCTGCGGGGAGCCGACCGCGATGAACAGGCACGTGACGGCGGTCACCGCCGCGGCGGGCAGTGTCCGCCGGGCGGGGATCCGGAAGGACACGGAACGGCGGCGCGCGGGAGCAGCGGGCCGTTCGGGCGGGAGCGGGGTGGGCCGGGTGGAAGCCGGGGTGACGGGAGGGGGCACCGCCACCCCGGCGGCTCGGAGGGGCCCCGGCTGCGCAGCGTGCCGTGCACGGCGCAGCGGGGGCGCGGTCGGTCGGTCGGCGGTGCGGCGCTCGGCACCGCGCGGGCGCCGGGGCAGACCGTCGTCGAGGGTCGTCATCGTGCGGTGACCGGCTTGGTCAGACGCGGACGACGCCGTCACGGGCGATCCGGTCCAGCTCGCACACGACGGCGTCGACGACCGCGCGGGTGATCGCGTCGGCGACGGTCTCGACCAGGACGAGGTGCTCGGGACGGATCGTGACCTCGGTCACGAGGGCCGATGCCACCCGCACCGGGATCTCGTCGATCGCGGCGACGAGGGCGGCCGGCACCAGCGTGGAGTCACCCGGGCGGACGGGCGCGGACATCGGTGAGGTCGGTGCCGGGGTCACGGCGGCGAGCGCCGGCGACGGGGTGGAGTGCGGCGCGTCGGCCTGATCGCGGCGCTGGGCGATGGAGTCGAAGAGCGGGGTGGAGGACATGCTGCGGATGGTCCGATCTGGATGTCGTGGCTGGTCGTTCTCGGGCGACCGGCGATGGCGGCGTGCCGAGCGGCACGTCCGCCATTCAACCATCGATATTTCAGATGTGCAATAGTGACCGGACAGTCGCGGTGGTCAGTCCGGGTCGACGGCAGCCGCGGTCGGGTCGTCCGGCTGCAGCGCACGACGGACCCGTTCCACGATCGTCGCCGGCGGGTTGTTGTAGGCGTTCGCCGGCTCCTGGCCGCTGAGCTCCTGGATCGCCGCCATCACCGCATCGGTCGCGTGGCGCCGAGCACGACCGGACGACGCCTCGCCGAAGGACGACAGGTCGATCGGCTGCCCGAACTCGATCGTCACTCGGGCGAGCTTCGGCAGCCGGGACCCGACCGGCTGCACGTCCTCGGTGCCGGTGAGCGCGACGGGCACCACGGGGGCGCCGCTCGTCAGCGCCAGCCATGCCACACCCGTGCGGCCCTTGTAGATCCGGCCGTCGAGCGAGCGCGTGCCCTCCGGGTAGATCGCGAACGCCTCGCCCTCCTGCAGGCGTGCCAGCCCGAGGTCGAGGGCCTGCTGGGCCGCCGCACCCGCGCCACGCTCGACCCCGATGGCGCCGATGCCACCGAAGAACGCCCGCGAGACGGCTCCCTTGAGACCCGAGCCCGTGAAGTACTCCTGCTTCGCCAGGAACGACACCTTGCGCGGCGCCATGAGCGTGATCGCGGGCGAGTCGATGAAGGAGCGGTGGTTGCTCGCGAGGATCACCGGGCCGCGCTTCGGGACGTTCCGACGACCGATGATCTTCGGGCGCCACAGCAACCGGGCGAGCGGGGTCACCACCGCGCGACTGAGCACGGTGGCGAACTTCGTCGAACCGGACACCGGACCTCCTCGTGGTGACGAGCTACCGAGTGTAATGAGGCGCGCGGAGGGCACATGCCCGGAACGGCATGCAGTGGCGGCAGAGCGTCAGTCGGCCGCGGCGACGACGTCGAGGACCGCGCGCCCGTACCGCTCGAGCTTCGCTGCGCCGACGCCGGAGATCTCGCCGAGCTGGTCGACGTCGGCGGGGCGGACGGCGGAGATGCCCCGGAGTGTCGCGTCGTTGAACACCACGTACGCGGGGACGCCCTGCTCGCGAGCCTCGGCAGCACGCCAGGCACGAAGGGCCTCGAACAGGCCGACGGCTTCCTGCGGCATGTCGGTGACGACCGTCCGTCGACTGCTGCGGCCGGCGCGCGGCGCCTTGACCGGGTCGCGACGCATCCGCACCTGCACCTTGCCCGTCAGGACCTCGGCGCTCGTGGGACTGAGGACGACGGTGCCGAAGCCGTCGCCCGACACCGCCGCGTAGCCCTGGGCCAGCACCTGTCGGGCGACCGCCCGCCACTCGGCCTCGGACAGGTCGGCGCCGATGCCGAAGGTCGCCAGGGTGTCGTGCTGCAGCTCCTGCACGCGGGGTGACCGCTTGCCGATCAGGATGTCGACGAGGTGTGAGACGCCGTACCGCTGGCGACGCTCACGCTCGAGCCGCACGACGGTGGACAGCAGCTTCTGCGCGGGGACCGTGCCGTCCCACGACTCCGGTGGCGCGATGCACGTGTCGCAGTTGCCGCACGCCGTGCTTTCCTGCCCGAAGTACGCGAGCAACCGCACCCGGCGGCACTCGATCGTCTCGCACAGGCTGAGCATCGCGTCGAGGTGGGCACTGAGCTGCCGTCGGTGTGCGGCGTCGCCCTCGGACTGGTCGATCATCCGCCGCTGCTGCACGACGTCGTTCAGGCCGTACGCGAGCCACGCGGTGGCCGGCAGCCCGTCACGACCCGCACGCCCGGTCTCCTGGTAGTACCCCTCGACCGACTTCGGCAGGTCGAGGTGCGCCACGAACCGGACGTCGGGCTTGTCGATGCCCATGCCGAACGCGATGGTCGCCACCATGACGACACCGTCCTCGCGCAGGAACGTCGACTGGTTGCGGGCACGCACCCGGGCGTCGAGGCCCGCGTGGTACGGCAGGGCGTTGATCCCCTGCTCGGCCAGGGCCGTCGCGGTGCGCTCGACGGAGTTGCGGGACAGGCAGTACACGATGCCGGCGTCGCCGCTGTGCTCCGTGCGGATGAAGGTGAGCAGCTGCTGCAGCGCGCCGGTCTTCGGCTCGATGCGGTACTGGATGTTCGGCCGGTCGAAGTCGGCGACGAAGTGCGCGGCGTCGTCGAGGCCGAGCCGGGCGGAGATCTCGCGGTGGGTCTGCGGCGTCGCGGTGGCGGTCAGGGCGATGCGCGGCACCGTCGGCCACCGCTCGTGCAGGACGCTCAGCTCGAGGTAGTCCGGGCGGAAGTCGTGACCCCACTGGGCGACGCAGTGTGCCTCGTCGATGGCGAACAGCGAGACGCGCGCCCGGTCGAGGAGCGCTCGGGTGGACTCGAGCCGGAGCCGTTCGGGCGCGAGGTAGAGCATGTCGACCTCGCCCTGCACCACGGCACGCTCGACCCGGGACCGTTCGTCGGGGCCCTGCGTGGAGTTGAGGAACGCGGCCCGGACCCCGTTCGCCGCCAGGGCGTCGACCTGGTCCTGCATGAGGGCGATGAGCGGCGACACCACGACCCCGACGCCGTCACGGACGAGCGAGGGCACCTGGTAGCACAGGGACTTGCCGCCACCGGTCGGCATGAGCACGAGGGCGTCGCCACCGGCCACCACCTGGTCGATGATGGCCGCCTGCTCACCACGGAAGGCGTCGTAGCCCCACACGCGGTGCAGCACGTCGAGCGCAGCGGCACGGGGTGCGGACACGGCAGCGGGAGCAGACACGGCAGCGGGCGCGGGCGTGGTGCTCATGCCACGAGCCTACGGGCGACCGGCGACACCCACCGCACTGTCCACAGCACCGTCCGTGCCGGAGTCGGCACGGTGGTCGGAACCGGCCACGTCGTCGGCGCGGGCCGGCGTGGTCGCCCAGCCCGTGCCTCCAGGCCGGGTCCAGCGAACGCCGCCCGCCCAGGCCGGGGTCACACCGCGGAACCGGGGTGCCTCGTGCCCGGCGAACCGGCGGTCCAGCTTCCGCCACCACGCCAGGAACTCGACCATGGCCCAGAACGCGAGCGACGTGCCGAGGGTGACGAGGGTCCCCTGCCACGTGCCGTTCGCGTCCGACGAGGTCAGGTCGACCTTCGACCAACCGGGCGCCTGCAGCACGAAGATCATGATGTTGTTGAAGGCGTGCTGCAGGACCGTGGCCTCGAGCCCGCCGGTCCGGAGGACGATGATCGCCGCGATCAGGCCGAACGAGCCGACGTCGAGGATGCCCCAGACGTTGTAGCCGTTCGGGATGTGCAGCACCGCGAAGACGACCGTCGAGACCGCCACGGCGATGATCGTGCCGACGCGACGCGGGATCCACGACGCGACGGTCTGCATGAGGAAGCCGCGGAAGATGTACTCCTCGGCAGCGCCCTGGAACGGGACGAGCAGGACGACGAGGACGATCGTCAGGGTGAGGGTGCCGAGGGAGACCGTCGACTGGCCGATCGCGTCGTGGTTCCAGGCGAAGCCGCCGTCGGTCGTGATCATCCCGCCGTCCCAGAACAGGCCGGTCTGGACGACGAACATGACCGCGGCGATGACGAGCGTCGGCAGCAGACACCACGCCGTCCAGGCCCACCGGACCCGGAAGCGCGTCGACGACAGGATGCCGGCCGGTCCGATCCGCGCGATCTTCACGGCGAGCAGGATCCCCGGCAGCAGGACCACGAGCGACACCAGGGTCAGCGAGAGGGTCAACGGATCGGTCGGGTCGAGGGCACCGCTCTGCAGGTCGTCGAGCAGGCCGTACAGCCCGGACGCACCCCCGACCGCGGCGACCGGGATGAAGTAGGCGACCGTGATCAGGATCTGCGACACGAGGTACCACCCCGCCAGGAACGCGAGCGCCACGAGCGGCCGCCACCACCTCCAGCGCGCGTCGATCCGGGGCAGGCGCTGGTAGGGAACACTCACGCACCGCAGGCTACCGCGCGGGGCAGGATGGGAGCCGTGCTCACCGTCCTGTTCGGCCTGTCCGGCGCGATCGTCTACGGGTTCGCCGACTTCCTGGGCGGACTCGCCTCGCGCCGGGTCCGGCCGGTCGTCGTCGCCGCGGTGGCGGCCGCGATCGGGATCGTCCCGTTGCTGGTCGGCCTGGTGGTCCTCGGTGGCGTGTTCTCGTGGCCGGCCGCGGTCTGGGGTGTGGTCGCGGGGCTCTCGGGCGGCGTCGGGGTGCTGCTGCTCTACGCGGCACTCGCGATCGGTCCGATGAGCGTGCTCTCCCCCGTCACCGCCATGTTCGCAGCCGTCGTGCCGGTGCTCGTCGCGGTGCTCCGCGGCACGGTGCTGTCACCGGTGGCCACCGGGGCGCTCGTGGTCGCGGTCGTCGCGGTGGTCCTGGTCGCGGTGGTCCGGGACGCCTCGGGCGCACGGCTGACCGCCCGAGGCGTGGTCGCCGCCGCCGTCGCCGGGTGCGGCTTCGGCGGGATCGTGCTGGCCTACGACATGACGCCGTCGGACTCGGGCGTCGCACCCCTCGTGGTCGCGCGGGTGCTGCAGGCGGTGCTGCTGGGCGCGGCGGCGATCGTCGTCGTGCTCCGGACGGGAGGCCCGGTGCACGCCCCGACGGCGACGGCCCGCTCCGACGGGGCTGCCGCCGTCCGCGAGCCTCGGTCGGGTCGCGCATGGGGTCCGCGGCTGCTGGTCACCGTGGCCGTGTGCGGCGTCTTCGACGCCATGGCGAACGTCTTCATCCAGGCGGGGCTGCACAGCAGCGACGACCCGGCGACCCTGCCCGTCGTGAGTGTGCTCAACGCGCTCTACCCGATCGGCACGGTGGTGCTGGCCGGGGTGGTGCTCCGGGAACGGTTGACCGCGCAGCAGTGGATCGGCATCGTGCTGGCGTTCGTCGCGTCGGTGGCGCTGGCGCTGGCGTAGCGCGCGGCGCGGTCAGGCGTCGGGGATGAGGCGCTTGCCGAGCGAGACCGTGCGGTCGTCGGTGTAGCCGAGGGACGCGTAGAACCCGAGCACCTGCTCGTTGCCCGCACGCACCTGCAGGTTGAGCTTCGGGCAGCCGAGGTCGGTCAGGAGCCGCTCGAACTCGGCCATCAGGGTGCGACCGAGGCCGGAGCCCTGCAGGTCCGGGCGCACGGCGAGGTAGTTCACCCAGCCGCGGTGCCCGTCGAAGCCGGCCATGCCCGCGGCGACCACTTCGGTGTCGGCGGTGTCTGTGTCATCGCCGTCGGTGCCGTCCGGCTCGGCGACCAGGAAGAGCTCGGGCTGGACGGTCAGCTTGCGCTCGATGTCGCGCCGGGGGTCGTTCCAGGGGCGGACGAGCCCGCAGGATTCCCACAGTGCGACGACCGCGTCGGTGTCCTCGGTGCGGAAGGGGCGGATCCGGTACTCCATGCCCCCACGTTAACGGGGGTGGGGAGAACGTCGTCACCGGCCTGTCGTCGTGATCTGATAGACCTGTCCGACCACCCAGCCGATCAGGAGCCCCGTGACCGCACACGACACCATCCCGTCGCGCCGCAGCGCACGGGACGACGAAGCCGGCTCGCGGTCCCGGCGTTCCCCGCGCAGACGCCAGACGGTCGGCGGCGCGATCGTGTCGCTCATCGCCGAGTTGCTCATCATCGCGGGCGCCGGCACCGGCCTGTACGTCGTGTGGACGGCGTGGTGGACCGACGTGGTCGCCGTGAACGAGCAGACGAAGCTCGTGCAGGGCCTCGACCAGGTCAAGACCCCGAAGGTCGAGGGCACCGAGCACCGCGGCACCGCACCCGTGCTGGACGAACCGCCGGCGTTGTCGGACGTGTTCGGGACGATGCAGATCCCCCGGTTCGGCAACGACTACAACCGGCCGATCGGCGAGGGCACGGATCGTGAGAAGGTCCTCAACACCATCGGGCTCGGGCACTACCAGGGCACCGCGATGCCCGGTGCACCCGGCAACTTCGCCGTCGCCGGACACCGGGTCACCTACGGCAAGCCCCTCAACCAGATCGCGGAGCTGAAGAAGGGCGACTCGGTCGTGGTCCGGGTCACCGACGCGAAGACGAAGTTCGACGTCTGGTACGTCTACAAGGTCACCGACAGCCAGATCGTCACGCCCGACAAGATCGAGACGATCGCGCCGGTGCCGAACAAGCCCGGCGTGGAACCGACCGCCCAGGACCGCTGGCTCACGCTGACCGCCTGCCACCCGATGTGGTCGGCGGCGGAGCGGTACGTGACGCACGCGAAACTCGACTACTGGATGCCCGCGTCCGAGGGCACCCCGAAGGAACTCTCGGAGACGGCCAAGTGATCTTCCCCCTGGTCTGGCGGCTGCTGCCCGGCCCCACCGCCCTGAAGGTGCTCGAGCTGCTGGTCCTGCTCGCGGCAATCGTGTTCGTGCTGTTCCAGTGGGTGTTCCCGTGGATCGCAGCGGACATCCTGCCGCCGCCGGACGGCACGGTGGGGGCCACGCCGACCCCGTAGCGCCTGGTCTGGTCTGGTCTGGTCTGGTCTGGTCAGACCGTGGTCGTCACCCGCGACCCGCCGGTCGGGGTGCGGCGCACGGCGATCCGCTCCGGGATCCGCTGCTTGAGTTCTTCGACGTGGCTGACGATCCCGACCTGTCGCCCGCCGGCGGTCAGTCGGGACAGCTGCCCGATGACGTCGTCGAGGGTCTCGGGGTCGAGTGTGCCGAACCCCTCGTCGACGAAGAGCGTGCCGAGCGACACCCCGCCGGCCTCGGCCTGCACGACGTCGGCCAGCCCGAGCGCCAGGCACAGTGACACGGTGAACGTCTCGCCGCCCGACAGGCTGCGGGGGTCACGGACGGTGTCGGTCGTGTGGTCGTGCACGGCGAGGGCGAGCCCCGTCCGTCGCGACCGTGACCCGGATTCCCGTTCGTCGGAGGTCTCGAGGGTGAACCGCCCGGCGAGCATGCCGCGCAACCGGTCGTTCGCCGCCGCCACGACGTCCTCGAAGCGCCGCATGAGCACGTAGGTGCCGAGCGTGATGCCGGTCGGGTTGACCGAAGCCTCGCCGTTCGCGACGTCGGCGAGCCGGACGACGGCGCGGCTGCGGGCCGAGGTCTCCTGTCGCGCACGGACGGTGCGGTCGACCTCGGTCGCACACTGCTCGACGGCCTCGGCGCGGTGCGCTGCGGTCACCGCGAGCCGGGTGGCCTCGTCGAGCTCGGCCGTCGCGCGGACCCGTTCGGCCTGCGCCGCCGGCACGTCGAGCTGCTCCGGATCGTCGTCGGCGGCCTGCACCACCGCGGGGTCGTCGAGCCCTGCCCGCACGACGGCGCGTTCGGCCTCGGCTGCGCTGATGCTGCTGCGGAAGCGCGCGACGGTGTCGGGGTCGAGCAAGCCGGCGCGTGCGGCATCGACGTCGGGGAAGGCCTGCACGTCGAGGACCCGGGCCACCTCGGCGCTGCGCTCGTCGCGGGCTCGGGCCGCGGCCGCCGCACGGTCGTCGGCCTCGGCGACGGCGCGGAGCACCGTCAGCCGCCCGTCGAGCTCGTCGACCACGGCACGGAGCGAGACAGGGGCGCTGCCGTCGTCGCTGTCGAGCAGTGCTCCGAGCCGGTCGATCGCCTCGTGCACCGATCGCAGGTCGGCCTCGAGCCGCTCGGCATCGGAGGCCGCGGTCGACGCGAGCACCGTGCGCCGGGCGTCGAGATCGTTCCGCTCACGCTCGAGCGCCCGGGTCGCGGTGTCGTGCGCCGTCCGCTCGCGCTCGTGCTCCAGCACCAGCGCCGCAGCGTCGTGCGCCGCTCGGACCCGCTCGTCGGCGGCCACCGCCATCGCGTCGAGGGCGATGCTGTCGACCGTGCCGACGACGCCGGTCAGTCGGAGGTGCTCCGCACGTTCGACGGCCAGGTCGGCCGCGGCGTCGGCGAGCTGCTGGTCGGCCCGACGCGTGGCGTCGCCCGCGGACTCCACCGCTTGGATCGTCGGGTGGTCGTCCTGCGGCGCGGCCACCGACGGGTGCGCGGTCGACCCGCAGACCGGGCACGGGTCGCCGGGGGTCAGCGCGGCACCGAGCTCTCCGGCGAGCCCGGCGATCCGGCGCTCGCGCAGGGAACGTTCGGCATCGAGCGCCTCGGTGGCCCGACGGCGGGCACCGGCCACGACGCGTTCGGCATCGGCGACGCGCTGCTCGGCGCGGTCGCGCGCGGCCAGGTCGGCACGGAGCGACTGCACCCGGGCGACCTCGTGCGCGGCGGCGTCGGCGTCGGCAGCGGTCACCGAGGCGGTCCGGGCGGCCTCGACGATCCGTGCTCGTTCCGACGGCCGTGCCTCGAGCGCGGTGTCGAGGGCGGCGAGGTCGTCGGTGAGTCGCGATGCGGTCGCGGTGGCCTCGGCGATCGCGGTGCGCCTGGCATCCGCTTCGGCCTCGACCGCGACGAGGTGCCGGACGTCGGACAGGGCGTCGGTCAGCGTGTCGCGGCGCCGGACGATCTGCTCTGCGTCGACGGCGGAGAGCGCGTGCTGGTCGCGCAGCCGGGCCGCTGCCGCGGCGGTGTCGTCCGCCCGTACGGTTGCGGCTTCGAGGCCGTCGGCCACCGCGGCGACCCGGGCGGCGCGATCGGCCGTCGCGACCGCGGCCCGTGCCTGCTCGATCGCCGGGGCGTCTTCGTCGAGGAGCGCCTGCCGCCGCAGCAGCGCCGCTCGTCGCTCGAGGGCGGCCGCACGGGCCGTCACCGATCGTTCGTGCTCGGTCGCCGCCGTCGCAGCGGCAGCCGCAGCCGTCCGGGCTGCCCCGGCTGCGTCGGCCGTCGCGCGGAGGGACGCCACCGTGTCGGGGACGACGGACTCGTCGGCATCGGCGAGGTCCGCCGCCTGCGCGAACCGGGCCAGGGCGTCGCGGACGCGGTCGTCGGCTCCCTCGACCTCGGCCTGCACGGCTCGGCGGCGAGCGGCGAGTTCGTCGGCGGTGCGGTCGTAGACCTGGGTGCCGAACAGCGACTGCAGGAGCTTCCGGCGGTCTTCACCCGGGGAGCGGAGGAACCGTGCGAACTCGCCCTGCGGCAGCACCACGGTCTGCAGGAACTGCGCGCGGTCGAGCCCGACGATCCGGGCGATCTCGACCCCGACCTCGGGGATGCGGGACGACATGGGTTCGCCGGCGACGTCGGTGGGCGCGGCGAGTCGGAACAGCTGCACGGACGCCTGCTGCTTCACCGTGCCGGTCCCCCGCTGCTTCGGGCGGTCGTACTGCGGGGTGCGCCGGACCCGGAACATGCCTGCACCGGTCTCGAACACGAGCTCGACGAACGGTTCGACCGCGGGGTCGGCGTGCTGGCTGTGCAGCCGGTCGGAACTGGCGTCGGAACCGGCGAGTCCGCCGTACAGGGCGAACACGACGGCGTCGATGATCGTCGACTTGCCGGAACCGGTCGGCCCCTCGAGCAGGAAGACCCCGGACGCGGCCAGCGCCGCGAAGTCGATCGTCACGAGGTCGGGGTACGGCCCGATGGCGCGCAGTTCGAGTCGGTGCAGGTACATCAGCGGTCCCCCTCGCGCTGCAGGGCGAGCGCCGCGGCCTCGTACGCCTCGGTCAGCACCGCCCGTTCGTCGTCGTCGGGCAACCCGCCGGTGGCGAAGGCCACGAAATCGCCGGCGACCTCGACCGGGTCGGACGTGGCGGTGACGGCCCGCGCGGCGGTGGCGGCCGGCCGGTCCGCCGGCTCGTGCGTGATCGCCAGGGCGTGCGGGAAGAGGTCCTTCACGCGGGCGTACATGCGTTCCGGGTGCACGGTGTCGGTCACCGCGACGCGGACCCAGGCGTCGGCATCGGCCCGGAACTCCCCGGACTCGATGGCGTCGATGCTGCCCCGGACGTCGACGAGCCGCCGCGGCACCGGGGTCGGTACGAGCTCGACGGTGACGGCACCCACCGCGTCGAGGTCGGCGATGGTCACGGACTTCCGCTGGTGCCGCTCGCCGAACGAGAACGCCAGCGGGGACCCGGCGTACCGGATCCGGTCGTCGTCGCCGACGCGCTGCGGGCCGTGCAGGTGCCCGAGGGCGACGTAGTCGAACCCGTCGAACACGGACTCGGCCACACGGTCGACCCCGCCGACGCGGATGTCCTGCTCGCTGTCGCTCGGGTCGGCGCCCCCGACGAAGGCGTGTGCGACGACGACGCTCCGGGTGCCGGCCCGCGTCTCGAGGTCGGCGCGGATCCGTTCGGTGGCGGCGTGCACGACGGCGTGGTGTGAGCGGGCGAGGGGTTCGTCGGGGACCGCCGCCAGGGCGTACCGCGTGAGGTCGGGGTGCAGGTACGGGATGCCGTACACGGCCACCGGGCCGTCGTCGTCGGTCACGAGCACCGGATCGGCCACGTGTGCGGGCTCGGCGAGGATGCGCACGCGCTGCCCCATCACGCCGGCACCGAAGCCGAGCCGCGCGGCGGAGTCGTGGTTGCCCGGCGTGAGGACCACCGTCGTGGTCTCGGCGAGGCGCTCGAGCACGCGGGAGAGCATGCGGACGGCGTCCACCGGCGGGATCGCGCGGTCGTAGACGTCGCCGGCGATGACGACGAGGTCGACCGCCCGTTCGCGGGCGAGGTCGACGAGCCAGTCGGTGAACGCGGCCTGGTGCTCGAGCAGGTCGGCACCCAGCAGTGTGCGGCCGAGGTGCCAGTCGCCGGTGTGCAGGATCCGCATGCGGCCACGGTAACGCCGGCCGGGGACATCCCCGGACACCTCGCTGTGCCCTGTGGACAACGGATCAAGGCGTCAGTTCGCGCAGCTCAGGTTCGTGCCGACGAGCGCGGTCTGGATGCGCGCCGTCGCCGTGCTGTCGACGTGCCAGGAACCTGCCCAGTTGGTGCGGATCTTCACGGTGACGACCGCACCGAGCGTCAGGATGCCGCTGCCCGTGACCCGGATCGGCGCCGTGCTGCCCGCCGGTCCGGTCGCCGCGATCGTGTTCGCGTTCGTGTTGAGCACCGAGAAGGACGTCGCGGGCGGCCCGTTGTACGTGAAGCCGATGTTGACCGAGCCGTCACCGTTCGGGGTGCAGGTCAGCGCGGTGGCTGGGGTCGCCGTGCCCGCCGAGAAGGTCGCCGTCGGTGCGACGGTGGTCCGCGACCACGGGGCCGCGTCCGCCGCTCCGGGCAGCAGGACGCCGGCGGCCGCAGCGAGCACGAGCACCGCGGCGCCCCCGCCGACGCGGCGAAGCCGCCGCACGCGACGCGCTCGTCGACGCGACGCCCGACGGGTGAGGACGGTGGACGAAGCGGTCTGGAGGCCCGTGGCGGTGCCGTCCCGCGCCTCCCGGCCGTCTTCGGTACCGTCTGCCGGACCGGCGGCGTCATCCGGACCAGCCGCGTCGTCCGGACCACCGGCTGCGCCGTCGGTGTCGTCGTCGGCCTCGACGAGCCGCCGGAGCGACCCGTCGATCGTGCAGAGCGCGAGCACCGCGGTCAGGCCGAGCGCGAGCATCGCGACCAGGCCCCACTCCCCGGCGCTGATCCACCGGATCGGCGTCCCGATGAACGGGATGCGCAGGAAGGCGACGCCGTGCACGGCGGAGCGCTCGATCGGCGTGGAGTCCTGCTCGGGGTTGGCGTCGCCCTTCGTGACCATGGTGCCGCGCGGGCCGTCCTCGACGTAGCGGTGCATGCGCAGGTGGTCCGGCTGATCCGGGTCGTCGGCCAGCAGGACCTTGCCCGTCGCGATCTCGCCCGAGCCGACCGGACGCGAGACGACCACGTCACCGGGAACGATCCGCGGCTCCATCGAGCCGGTCATCACGGTGGTCGGTTGCCACCCGATGAGCGCCGGCGCGGCCGCCCAGAGCGCGAGCCCGAGCAGCGTCGCGACCACGCCCCGGGCGAGGGTGGCGACGACGACGCGCCCCCAGTCGACGGCGTCACGGACCGCTGCGTGCGGTGCGGGACCACCGTGCACTGCGATGCTGCTCATGACTGCCTTCGACCGGGGGCGCGTTGCGGGGAGGGAACGGACGGGGCTGGTTCGGCCCCGGTCCCGACTCAGCTGTTCTGGGCCTCCCAGGTGAAGCCGAGGGCTGCGGTGCCGCCCTGCACGGTGTTCGGGGCGGTGCTCGACACCGTGTAGGTGACGCGGTACACGCGCGTCTCGGACGCGGTGCCGGTCGGGGCCCAGGTGCCGACGCCGGTCGCGTAGTTGGTCGAGGCGGCGCCGAAGCCCGCGACGGTGCCGCTGTAGAGCGAGCCACCCGTGGCGGCCGGGGTGAAGCCGGAGCAGGAGCCGAAGCCGCCGCCGGTGCCCTGCTCGATGGTCAGGTTGACGTTCGCCGCCAGGTCCTTCGTGGTCGAGACGTTCGTGCCGTAGAGCTTCACGGCCGAGGGCAGCGAACCGGTCGAGGTCACCGCGATGCAGTTCGCACCGGTCGAGCCGGGCTTCAGGTTGTTCGCCGTGAACAGCGCGGTGTTGTTGTCGTCGTCGGACAGGGCGACACTGCCGGCCGTCCAGTTGTTCGTCGGGTTGACGGTGGTCGAGGAGAAGGCCGCGTACGAGGCCGTCGAGACGACGACCCCCGAGGCGACGAGGGCGGCGGGGATGGCGATCCAGGCGGCGAGGCGGGCAGCACGAGGCGTGACACGAGACATGGTTGGACTCCGTGAGGAAGAGATCTGATCGGTGGTTCGGACGGGCCCGCGGTGGTTGGTCGCGCTACGTGCCGAGGTGGTACGACGATCAAGCTACTTGGCCCTCGAGCAGCTCACAAGACCTGAGGTGTCCCCACTGATGGGGGTATCTTGACGAGTGAGTTACTTGTTGACTGAAGTTCCCAACCTGTACCCGAGAAGAGCTCCCATGACGGACACCGACCCGGTCGTCCTCCCCCCGCACGCACCCGCCGTCCCCGCGGCGCGCGTCGCCCCCACCACACCGCCGGCACCGGTGTCGCCCGACGTCACGGCGCTCGACCCCGTCACCGCCGACACGGACCGCGACGCCGACCTGCCGCGACTGCTCACCGCCTTCCGGGTGCTCCAGACGCAGCACGCGCGCGTCCTGCACCACGAGAGCACGATCCGCGGGCTGAACGCCACGGACACCCGCTTCGTGTTCTTCCTCAGCGCCGCCGACGGCCACGGCGTGACCCCGAAGCAGGCCGGCGAGTACCTCGAACTCACCACCGGTGCGATGACGTCGCTGATCGACCGGCTCGAGAAGCACGGACACCTCGAGCGTCGCCCGAACCCGGAGGACCGCCGGAGCGTGCTGCTGCACCTCACGCCGTCGGGCACGGCGGTCGCCCACGAGGTCGGCGCCGTCTACTCCGACGCGTTCCGGCAGGTCGTCGCACCGTCGGACCGCGCCGTGGTCGCCGCCGCGTTCGAGGGGCTCGGTGCCGCCCTGGAGCGCCACCACCGCAGCGCCGCCGTGTGACAGCGGGTGTCACGGTCCGCGCGTAGCGTGAGCGCCATGACCCCCTCTGAACTCCTCATCGAAGCGTTCTCCCGCGTCCCCGAGACGGTCGAGCGGGCCGTCGACGGGCTCTCCGAAGACCAGCTCGCGACACGACCGGCCGCCGGGGCGAACACCCTCGCGTGGCTCGCGTGGCACATCGCCCGTGGCCAGGACGTGCAGATCGCGGAGCTCGCCGGCTCCGAGCAGGTCTGGACGGCGGACGGCTGGTACGACCGGTTCGGGCTGCCGTTCCCGGCCGAGGCGCTCGGGTACGGCATGTCCCGCGACGACGTCGGGCGGGTGCGGGCCTCTGCCGAGCTGCTCACCGGATACCTGCGCGCCGTGCACGAGCGCACGGTCGCGTACCTCGGCACGCTCGGCCCGGACGACCTCGACCCCGTCGTCGACGACGCGTGGGACCCGCCCGTGACGGCCGGCGCGCGACTCGTGAGCATCCTGGACGACTGCACGCAGCACGCCGGGCAGGCCGGCTTCGTGCGCGGGCTGCTGTTCTTCAACCGCTGAACGCGCGCGGTCGGTCGCTCGGTCGCTTCGTGAGCAGCAATGGTCGGGTCCGACGTCGCGACCCGACCATCGGTGCTCACCATGTGACGGACGGGAGGCCCGGTACCAGCTGGTACCGTCCCTCCCGTCACGGCCGTCATGCCGCTGGCGCGTCACGCCGGTACCGGCGGGTGGGGCCCACCTCCCGTCACGGCCGTCATGCCGCTGGCGCGTCACGCCGGTACCGGCGGGTGGGGCCCACCTCCCGTCCGTCGTGTGGTCGCGACTAGCGCGCGGCGAGCTCCGACACGATGCCGTCACCGGGTGCGGCCTGCACCAGGTCCGCCTCGATCTCGGCGCGCTCGAGGATGCCCTCGATCTTGCGGATGCGGCCACGCGGAACGATCGTCACGACCGTGCCCTCCTTGCCGGCACGACCCGTGCGGCCGGAGCGGTGCATGTACGCCTTGTAGTCGTCCGGGGCGTCCGCCTGCACGACGAGCGAGACGTCGTCGACGTGGATGCCGCGGGCGGCGACGTCGGTGGCGACGAGCACGTTCACCCGGCCGCTCGTGAGCAGCTGCAGGTTGCGCGTGCGGCGCGACTGGTTCAGGTCGCCGTGGAGCGAGGTCGCGCGGATGCCGGCGTCCTCGAACTGGTCGGCCAGACGCTCGGCGTAGGCGCGGGTCCGGGCGAAGACGATGGTCTTGCCGTCGCCGGCGACCAGCTCCTCGAGGAGACGGTCCTTCTCGCGCTGCTCGACCACGAGCACGCGGTGGTCGATGGTCGAGGACGCCTGGTCCTCACCCGCGACCTCGTGCACGCTCGGCTCGTGCAGGAACTGCTCGACGAGCGCCGCGACCTGGGTGTCGAGCGTCGCGCTGAACAGCAGCTTCTGCGCGCGGTTGCCCTGCGGGGTGACCTCGGCCGTGGCGGAGAGGATCTCCTGCACCGGCTCGAGGAACCCGAGGTCGCACATGTGGTCGGCCTCGTCGAGCACGGAGATGATGACCTCGCTGAGGTCGAGCTTCCCCTTGTTCATGAGGTCCTGCACACGACCGGGGGTGCCGACGATGATGTCGACGCCGCGCTCGAGCGCGCCCTCCTGACGGCCGTAGGGCACGCCGCCGTAGATCTGCGTCGTGAACAGGCCGACCGAACGCGCGATGGGCTGCACGGTGCGGTCGATCTGCAGGGCGAGCTCACGGGTCGGCGCGAGGATGAGCGCACGCGGAGCGCGGCCCATCTTGCGCTTGGTGCCGCCGCCGTGCTCCATGAGCTTCTCGACCAGCGGCGCACCGAAGGCGATGGTCTTGCCGGAGCCGGTGCGGCCGCGACCGAGGACGTCCTTGCCGGCGAGCACGTCGGGGATCGTCGCCGCCTGGATCGGGAACGGGCTCGAGGCGCCGAGCTCCTGCAGGGCGCGGGAGATGTTGCCGCCGATGCCCAGGTCGCCGAAGGTCACGCCCTCGACGTCGGCCGCGATGGTGGCCTCGGCCTGGAGCTTCTCGAGCTTGACGTCGTCGGCCGGCACGAACTTGCCGCGCTCGGGCTCGTCGAACGAGCGGCGCGGGGCGCGGTCGGTGCGGTCGTCGCGGTCGAACTTGCGCGGGGCGCGGTCGTCACGGTCGAACTTACGCGGGGCGCGGTCGTCGCGGTCGAACGAGCGACGCGGGCGGTCGTCGTTGTCACGACGGGGCGCACGGTCGTCGCGGTCGAACGAACGACGGGGGCGGTCGTCGTTGTCACGACGGGGCGCTCGGTCATCGCGGTTGAACGAGCGCGGTGCACGGTCGTCACGGTCGAAGCGACGCGAACGGTCGTCGTTGTCACGACGCGGCGCACGGTCGTCACGGTTGAAGCTGCGCGGTGCACGGTCGTCACGGTCGAAGCGACGCGGACGGTCGTCGTTGTCACGACGGGGCGCACGGTCATCGCGGTTGAACGAGCGCGGTGCACGGTCGTCACGGTCGAAGCGACGCGGTGCTCGGTCATCGCGGTCGAACGAACGACGCGGACGGTCGTCGTTGTCACGACGGGGCGCGCGGTCGTCACGATCGAAGCGACGCGGGGCGCGGTCATCACGGTTGAAGCCGCGGCCGCCACGGTCATCGCGGTCGGGGCGACGCTGCCCGCCGCTGTCACGCGGCTCCCAGTTCGGGCGGGCCGGACGCTCGCCCTGCGACGAGCGGCCGCGACGCTCCTCGGCATCCCAGCGCTGCTTCTGGCGGGGCTGCGACGGGTCGGCGGCGCGGAACCCGCGGTGCTTGCTGCTGCGGGCGGCGGGGGTGCCGTTCGGGTGGCGGACGCGGTCGGAGGCGCGGTTGTCCGCGCCGCCCTTGTTGTACGGGGCCATGGCTGCTTTCTCGGGTGCGCAACGTACCGCAGCGCCCGACAGCGACATCGGCGGGGGCTGCTTGCGGAGAGGGGGTTCATCCCGTCGCGAGTCGACGTGATTCCAGCCCTCGAGCAACACACACCCAGCAGAATTTCCGTGATCACAATGTCACGACGTCGAAGGCCGACCGAGCGAGTCTACGCGAGCCGGTGCCCTGACGCCAGCCCCGCGCGGTCCGGCGGCGGCGTGCCGGGCGCGGGACGGGCCTCCAGTCCGGTGGTCGCGCGCTCAGGACTCCGCGAGCCGACGACGCTGCTCGGCGACGTCGAAGTCGGCCTTCGGCCAGGACAGCTGCATGTCCTCCAGCGCCCGGAGCAGGAGCTGCTGCACGGCGAGGCGGGCGTACCACTTGCGGTTCGCGGGCACCACGTACCAGGGAGCCTGCGGGGTCGAGGTGCGGTCGAGGGCGATCTGGTACGCCTGCTGGTAGCGGTCCCAGAGCAGGCGGTCGTCGATGTCGGCCGGGTTGAACTTCCAGTGTTTGTCGGGGCGGTCGAGCCGGTCGCCGAGGCGCTCGCGCTGTTCGTCCTTCGAGATGTGCAGCATCACCTTGACGATGGTCGTGTCGGCGGCGGCGAGGCCGTCCTCGAAGGCGGTGATCGCGCCGTACCGGCGTTCGATCTCGTCCGGTGCGGCGAGCCCACGGACCCGTTGTGCGAGCACGTCCTCGTAGTGCGAGCGGTCGAACACGCCGAGCTGTCCGGCCGCGGGGAGCTGTCGTTCGATGCGCCAGAGGAAGTCGTGCTCGCGCTCCTCGGCCGTCGGGGCCTTGAAGCCGGCGTAGCGCACCCCGTTCGGGTCGACCGCACCGACGACGTGCGAGACGATGCCGCCCTTGCCCGCGGTGTCCATGGCCTGCAGTACGAGCAGCACCCGGCGCTCGTCACCGGCGGTCGACGCCGCGTACAGGCGCTCCTGCAGGGCGGCGAGACGGGAGGCGCCGGCGGCGAGGGCTTCGAGGCCGTCGATCTTGCGACCGGGGAAGCCCGGGGTGTCGTCCGGGTCCACCTGGTCGAGGCGGAACCCGGGTTCGACGCGGAGCAGTGGTTCGGGATCGGCGTTCCAGGCCTTGCGACTGCTCACGGGTCCTCCTGCGGTGCTCCGGTCGGCGGCTGCCGTGCTCATCCTCGCACTGCCGCTGATCGTCCGCTCGGGTGACGTGGGCGGCCGCCGGTGCGGCTAGCGTTGACGTGATGAAGTCCGGCCGCCGCTCAGTGCTCGCGCTCGTCGCCGCGGTCGTGGCGCTCGGCGCGATGGCGTCCTGCAGCACGGACCCGGTCGGCGACGAGAACGCCACGGTGACCGCGGACAGCATCATCTACCCGCTGTCGCTGCGGTACCACGGCATCGACGTGGTGGCGGACGTGCCCTACGGCACCGATCCGCTGCAGCGCCTCGACGTGTGCCTGCCGGCCGACAGCGACCCCGCGACGACGGCGACCCCCACCGCGACGCCGTCGGCCACCGCCGACCCCGATGCCCGAGCGGTCCGGGCCACCACCGGACGCCCGGCGGTCCTGATGATCCACGGCGGCAGCTGGTCGCACGGTGACAAGGCGACCGCCGCCTACCGGTCCGTGTGCAAGTACCTGGCATCCGAGGGCTTCGTGACGTTCAACGTCGACTACCGCCTGGCGCCGACCGACCCGTTCCCGGCCGGGCTCGACGACGTCCGCCGTGCGCTCGACTACGTGTTCCGTCCGGCGACGCTCGAGACCTACGACGTCGACTCCCAGCGCGTGGGCGTGTTCGGCGGGAGCGCCGGCGGCAACCTCGCCGCGATGCTCGCGGTCACCGACCACGACTCCGCCGCGTACGCCGACGGCGACCGGATCCGTGCCGTGGTCGACCTGAGCGGGCCGACGAACCTGACCACCCGGTCCACCGAGCCCGACGGGGTCTCGGCGGCCTTCCAGCGCAAGCAGCTGCTCTACCTGGGGTGCCGGTCGTACGCCAGGTGCCCGGCGGCCACCCGGGCGTCGCCGGAGTTCCACGTCACCTCGGACACCGCTCCGTTCTTCATCGGGCACTCCACCGACGAGTTCATCCCGATGTGGGAGTCGCAGGAGTTCGCCGCGACGCTCCGGTCCCACGACGTCCCGGTGACGTTCGTGGCGGTCGAGGGCACGGCACACTCGATCGCCCAGCTCGACGAGGCGATGAGCCGCCGCGTGGCCACGTTCCTGCGGACGCAGCTGGGCTGACCGCGCGAGCTGACCGGCTGACCACGCGAGCTGACCGGCTGGCCTCGCAAGGCGACCGGCCGCGTGCCCCGGGTGGGTGCCACCCGGAGTCGGGACTGCCGCTGTCGAGCCCCCGGCCGCAGACTTCGGGGGTGACCGACACCTCGACCCGCCCTGCCCGCGCCGCTGCGACCCGCTGGGACCGCCCGGCGCTGCAGACGTTCGGGGAGCTGCTGCTCGGGCTGTCGTTCGTCGCCGCGGTGGCCTTCGGCGGGTACGCCTCGGTCACCGGGCAGCTGGCCGTCGTGTCGCAGGGCGCCGCCGTGGTGTTCCTCGTGACGCTGACCCTGGTGCTCGTGTCGTGGTTCCGAGCGGTCGAGCGCGAGGAGCGGACCGAGCGTGTCGTCGTCTCGCCCCTCGCCGCCATCGACGCCGAGTACCGCTGCTAGGCAGCGCTGCCGGAACGCGCCGCCCGTCGCCGCTGCCGTTCCCGCCGGAGCTCCACGCGTTCCTGGCGTCGCTCGGCGCGCGCCTGCTTCCGGGTCTTCCCCGCGGCGATCCGGTCGTCGTTGCGTTCGCGAGCCCGCTCGACCACGAAGTACAGCGCCGGCAGCACCACGAGCGTCAGCAGCGTCGAGGACACCAGGCCACCGATCACGACCAGTGCCAGCGGCTGCGAGATGAAGCCGGACTTGCCGGTCAGCCCGACCGCCATCGGCAGCAGCGCGAAGATCGTCGCCATCGCCGTCATCAGGATCGGACGGAGGCGTCGTGTCGCGCCCTCGATCAACGCCTCGCGCACCCGCAACCCGCGCCGTCGGTACTGGTTGACGAGGTCGATGAGCACGATGGCGTTCGTCACGACGATGCCGACGAGCATGAGCAGACCGATCAGCGACGCGACGCCGATCGGGACGCCCGATGCGATCTGCAGCAGGATCGCGCCCGTCGCCGCGAACGGCACCGACACGAGCAGCAGCAGCGGCTGGAGCAGGCTCCGGAACGTCGCGACCATGATCACGTAGACGATCAGCACGGCGACCAGCACCGCGAGCCCGAGCTGCGAGAACGCGGACGACTGGCTGGCGGCGACACCACCGATCGAGGCGGTCGCGCCCTTCGGCAGGTCGAGCTCGTCGACGGCGGTCGTGACGGACTGCACGGCCGCACCGAGGTTCGTGGCGTCCGGCGTCACGGTGATCGTGGCGGTGCGGGCCGCGTTCGTCGTGGTGACCGTTGTCGGTCCCTCGGACTCCTCGACCGTGGCGACGTCGGACAGCGGGACCGTGCCGGTGCTCGTCGGGACGTCGAGGGCACGGAGTGCGGCGATGGTGGTCGGCGGCTCGGGGTCGGCGATGTAGACGTCGAGCGTCGCGTCGTCGATCTCGATGCTGCCGGTGTCCCGTGGCGAGACCGCTGCGGCGACGAGGCCACCCACCTGCGTCTCGGTGAGGCCGAGTGACGCGGCCTTCTGGCGGTCCACCCGGACGGCGAGGAACGGCTCCGCCGCGGACAGGTTGCTCGTGGCGCCCGTGGTGTCCGGGACCGACCGCATGGTCTTCAGCACCTGACGCGACGCCGTCTCGAGCTGCGCCTGGGTCGGCGCTGTGACGTCGACCTCGATGTCGCTGCTGCCGCCGAACCCGCCGCCGGAGGACGCGATGGTGACCTCGCCGACGTCCTCGATCGCACCGATCGACTTCCGGGCGTCGGCCTGGATCGTCGGCTGGTCGGCCTCGGCATCGGTCGTGACGGCGTACTGCACCGAGGCGCTGCCGCCCCCGCCGAACGCCGCCTGGATCGACTGGCCGCTCGTGCCGATGGTGGTCTGCACGGTCTCGACGCCGTCGACGTCCTGCAGTGCCCGCTCGACCTTGCGTGCGGACTCGGACTGGACGGCGAGGCTGGAGCCGGCCTTCAGGTCCTGCGTGACCGTGAAGGTGTTCTGCCCGGAGTCGCCGAGGTAGTTCGTGGTGACGAACGGCAGCGTGGCCACCGTTCCGCCGAGCACGATCACGGCGAGCAGGATGACGACGACCGGCTTCCGGACGACCCACCGGAGCACCGGCAGGTAGACGCGGCGCAGACGGTCGGCGGTTCCGGCGTCGTGCAGGTCCGCGGCGGAGGCGAGCACGCCCTCGGACCGGTCGTGATCGTGCCCGGCGACGCCCGCCGACGGCGCTGCATCCGCTTCCGAGTCCGCTGCCGTCGTCGCATCGCCCGGCTTCGCCTTCGGCGGGCGCAGCCACCAGTACGCGAGCACCGGGACGATGGTGAGCGAGACGAACAGCGACGCGACGAGCGCCAGGGTGACCGTCACGGCGAACGGTCGGAACAGCTCCCCCACGAGTTCAGCGACGAAGGCGACCGGCAGGAACACCGCGACGGTCGTCAGCGTCGACGCGGTGACCGCTCCGGCGACCTCGCGCACGGCGTCCCGCACGGCACGGCCGCGGTCGACGCCGGGGAGCATGTGCCGCTTGATGTTCTCGATGACGACGATGGAGTCGTCGACCACGCGGCCGATCGCGATCGTGAGGGCCGCCAGCGTGATGATGTTGAGCGTGTACCCGGCGGCGCGCATGCCGATCGCGGCGAGGAGCACCGACGTCGGGATCGAGATCGCGGTGACGAGCGTGGAACGCCACGACAGCAGGAACACCAGGATGACGATCACCGCGAAGGCGAGCCCGAGCAGGCCTTCTTCGGCGAGGGAGTCGATGGACTGCTGGATGTAGGGCGCCTGGTCGAAGACGACGGTGAAGCGGGGGTCACCCTCGATCTTGTCCTCGATAGCGGGCAGGGCGTCGCGCACGGTCGTCGAGACGTCGACGGTGTTGGCTTCCTGCGTCTTCGTGATCGAGATCGTCAGGGCCTGCTGGCCGTCCACGCGGCTGATCGAGGTGCGCGGCGACTCGGTGATGGCGACCTTCGCGACGTCGCCCAGGGTGGTGTCCGTCGGCGTGGCCGCGGTCGTGGACCCGCCAGTCGCGGCGTCGCCGGTGGGGGCGGTGCCGGTCGCCCCGGTGCCGGTCGCACCCGTGTCGCTTCCGGTCGCACCGGCGCCGGTCGCACCCGTACCGGCGGCACCCGCAGCCGTGCCGTCACCGGACGACGCCGTCCCGTCGGCGGCACCCGACCCGGATCCGTCCGAGCCCGACGAGCCCGAAGCACTCGACGAGCTCGTCAGCGGCAGCGCGCGGATGTCCTCGAGCGAAGCGATCCGCTCACCCGTCTGCACCGACAGGGTCGAGCCGTCCTCGGTGATGGTGCCGCCGGGGATCAGGGTGCCGTTGTCGTCGAGCGCGTCCGAGATCGCCGTCTGGGTCAGGCCGCGGGCGGCGAGCTCGTCCTGGTCCGGCGTGATGACGACGCGACGGCCCGGGTTGCCGAAGACGTCCGCCTGCCGCACGCCGTCGAGCTTCTCGAGGTCGGGGATCGCCGAGGCCTGCAGCCGGTCGACGAGCTGCTCCTGGTTGCCGGACGCCGAGACCGCGACCTGCAGCACCGGCAGGTCGTCGAAGGACCCGGTGACGATCTGCGTCTGCACCGAGTCGGGCAGCGACAGCGCGTTCACCGCGGTCTGGATCTTGTCCTCGGCGCTGGCCAGGTTCGATCCGTACTGGAACGACGCCGACACCACGCTCTGCCCGGTGGACGAGGTCGCACTGGTCGACTCGAGGTCCGGGACGACCTGGATCGCCTGCTCGATCTTCGTCGAGACGTCGTTCGACACGACCTCTGGCGTGGCTCCGGGGTAGGCGCTGACGATCGCGACCTGCGGGAACTCGACGCTGGGGATCAGCTCCTGCTTGAGACTCGAGAGCGCGATGCCGCCGAAGACCGCGACCACGATCGTGACGAGCGCGATGAGGGCCCGGTTGCGCAGGCTGAAGACCGAGAGGAGGTGCACGTCATCGATCCTCGCAGGACCGACCGACGAACGTTCGGCTGGCAGCCAGAACCCGCCGTCGGATCAGAACCCGCCGAGCAACAGGTACGCCCCGAGCACCGCGACGGTCCCGACCACCCCGGTGCCGAGCGCCACCACGCGCGCGACGGGTGAGCGGGTGCCGAGGACCCCGATGCCGAGGAGCACCACCCCGACGACGATCTCGACGACCCAGGTGACGTGCCCGGTCGTCGCGGCGACCTGCAGCAGCCCGCGGATCCCCTCACCGACGAGCACCGCGGCCGTCACACCGAGCGCCCCCGCGCGCCACCGGGCGTCGCGGGACCGCACCGCCACGGCGACCGCCCCGGCCAGCAACCCGGCCGGCACCCCGAGCAGCACCCACGGGTTCGTGATCGACAGCACGTCCGGGAACCCGCGCAGGACCGTCGTGGCCCAGTACCCGACGTGCATGAGCTCGAGGAGCACGACGCCGAGCACCATCGCGAGCGGCAGGGCGACGCGGCCCGCTCGTGCTCCGGCCGCCAGGCACAGCAGCGCCGCGACGAGGAACCACGGTCCGGCCGAGTTCGACACGGAGGCGAGTGCGGGCACCGCCTGCCCGAACGACGTCAGGACGCCGGCCAGGACCGCCCCGCTCAGCGCGATGGTGACCCGCACCACGGCGGGGACCGGCGCGGGCGGGTCGACGGGCGTCGGCACAGCGGAGCGGGTTCCGGCGGACAGGGTCGCGTTCATGGCTCCAGCCTCGCCGGACCCCACCGGCGCCGCATCACCCCGGGGAGCGAGAACCCCCGACCCGGCCTCACCCCAGAGGATGACACCGTCCCCGGCGAACGACACCGTCCCCGGCGGACGACACCGAGCCCCGGCGGACGACGCACCTCTCAGACCACCGCCGCCAACGACCCCCGCACCCCGGTCGACTCGCCACCGACCCGCTCCCACGCACGCGACAGCACGTCGACCAACCGCCCCCGGTCGGCCGGGGCCATCGTGAACGGCACCCGCAGGAACCGCTCGAACCCGCCGTCCGGCCCGAACACCCCGCCCGAGGCCAGCACCACGCCCTCGGCCCTCGCGGCGAGCACGAGCGCGCTCGACACCGGCCGGCCGAGCCCGACCCACGTCGTCAACCCGCCCGCCGGCGCCGGGACGTCCCACTCCGGGAGCCGCGCCCGGAGCGCCCCCACGACCGCGTCGCGACCTTCGCGCAGGGACGCACGCCGCCCCTCCAGGACGGCCGCCGTGCGCGGGACCAGCTCGCGCACGACCAGCTGGTCGAGCACGGGGGTGCCGAGGTCGCCCGTCGGGCGGGCGAGCAGCAGCCGCTGCAGCAGCGCCGGGTCGGCACGGATCCAGCCGATCCGCAGCCCGCCCCAGAAGACCTTGGCGGCGGAACCGATCATCACGACCGACGCCCCCGACGGGTCGGCCGCTGCCAACGGCGGCGACGGCGAACCGTCGATCCGGAGCTCCCCCATCGTCTCGTCGGCGATGACGGTCGTGCCGACCGAGGACGCGACCGACAGCAGGAGCTGGCGGGTCGATGCGGACATGGTCGCACCGGTCGGGTTGTGGAGCTCGGGCATGACGTACGCGACGGAGGGCGCGGTGCGACGCAGCGTCGTCTCGAGCGCGGCGGCGTCCCACCCCGTCCGCGCATCGACGGGGACGCCGACCAGACGGCCGCCGGCCTCGCGGAAGGCCTCGTGCGCGTGCGGGTAGGTCGGGGACTCGACGAGGACGGCGTCGCCACGGCGGACGAGCACGCGCGCGAGCAGGGCGATGGCGTGCTGCGCGCCGATGGTGACGATGACCTGGGCGGGCTCGGTCGGCAGTCCGCGCTCGGTGTAGCGCGCTGCGATCGCGGCGCGGAGGCCGGGGTCGCCGACGGTGTCGTAGCCGATGCCGGCGAGCGCGGCGGGCACGTGCCGGACCGCCCGCTCGACCGCCTCGTCGATGCCGGGGGCCGCGTGCAGGGCCGCCTTGCGCAGGTCGAGCAGGTCCCCCTCGACGACTCCGCCCAGGCGTTCGGGGTCGGGCCGGCCGACCAGGTCACGGGGCAGGTGGACCACGCTGCCCGAGCCATGGACGGACACCAGGAACCCGTCGGAGCGCAGCCGGGCGTAGGCGTTCGCGACGGTGGTGCGTGAGACACCGAGGGCTGCGGCCAGGCCGCGCTCGGCCGGCAGCCGGACGCCCTGGGCGACCCGACCGTCGATGACGAGGACCCGGAGGGCATCGGCGAGGGCCTCGTAGGCCGGAGCGTCGGTGCTCGCGCGCCAGTCGGTCAGCAGGTGGGCGGCGGCACGGGCACTGATCAGGACAGGGGGCACGGGTCCACGGTAGCGCGATTGGCTCTCGACCAGCAGGCCAATCTGTCGGGACGATGGCCACATGCCCCGCCGCACCGCCCTCACCCTGCGCTTCGTCCAGCTCTTCGTCGGACTGTTCCTCTACGGCGCCTCGACCGCACTGCAGGTCCGCGCGGTGGTCGGCGTGAGCTCGTGGACCGTGCTGACCCAGGGGCTCGAGAACGTCGTGCCGTGGTCGTTCGGGGTCATCACGGTCGTGTCGAGCGGCGTCATCCTGCTGCTGTGGATCCCGCTGCGCCAGAAGCCGGGCATCGGGACGCTGCTGAACGCCCTGGCGATCGGGCCGAGTGCGGACCTGGTGCTCTGGCTGGTTCCGGAGCCGTCGGGGCTCGTCGCCCGGATCGGGCTGTTCGCCGCGGGACTCGTGCTGCTCGCGATCGCGACGGCGTTCTACATCGGTGCGGGGTTCGGCACGGGGGCGCGGGACGGCCTGATGGTCGGGTTGCACCAGCGGCTCGGCTGGCCAATCTGGCTCGCGCGGACCCTCGTCGAGGTCACCGTGGTGATCGTCGGGTGGATCCTCGGCGGGGACGTCGGCGTCGGCACCGTCATCGCGGCGTTCGCGATCGGCCCGATGGTCCAGCCGCTCATGCCGCACTTCCGCCGGTTCCCGTGGAGCCCCGAGCGCACGGCCGCAGCGCCCGGCGTCGCAGCACCCGCCCTGGAGGCCCGCCCCACCCCCGCCACGCCCGCTTCCTGAGCAGGAACGGTCTGGTCCACGGCCGCGACCCGACCATTCCTGCTCACGATCGCCCGGCGATCGCGTGTGACCCCTTGCGGCCGTAGGGAACGCGATATAGCGTGACCTGCACAGACGCGATACATCGCGAGTCCCAGGAGGCAACATGGCGCAGGAGAAGTGGCTCGTCGACGAGCCCAAGGTCATCGACACCGGCATCGTGCGCACCGTGCGTGTCGGCCTCGTCGGCGGGCAGGTGGACGTCGTCGCGCACGACGAACCCACGGCCCGGGTCGAGATCCACAGCGTGTCCGGCAAGCAGATGCTCATCGAGGTCGACGGCGACACCCTCACCGTCGACCACCCCCAGGTCCGGTGGGACGACCCCATCGGGTTCCTGAAGTCCTTCCGCGGCAAGGCCCACGCCGACGTCAGCATCCTGGTCCCCCGCGACGCCGGCATCACGCTCGGTGTCGTCTCGGCCGGTGCGCTGCTGTCCGGCACGAACCGTGGTGCCACGCTCAACACGGTGTCCGGCGACCTGGTCGTCGACGGCGTCGCGGGTGACGTCACGGTCAACGCCGTCTCGGGCGCCACCACGATCCGCGACCTCGACGGCGCGCTCGCGGTGCACACCGTCTCCGGCGACGTCGTGGCCACCGGCGAGATCCCGCGGTTCCAGGCCGATGGCGTCTCAGCCGACGTCGTGCTCGACCTGCACGGGGTCCCCGAGTCCGCGCGCGTCAACACGGTGTCCGGGTCGGTGAGCGTCCGCCTGGCGGACGGCGTCGCCTACAAGTGCACGGTGAACACCGCGACCGGCAAGCTGCAGTTCGACGACGCCGAGATCCGCGGGGTACGCGGTTCGTACGTCAAGCAGGGCGGCGAACTGTCCGGCCAGTGGCTCGACCTGCGGGTGAACTCCGTCTCCGGCGACATCGCGGTGCTGCACGCCCCGCCAGTCGCCGAGCCTGCACCCCCGACGACACCGACCACCCCGACGAACGAGAGCGAGGTGCCCGAATGAGCCCCGTCTTCGCCCACGGCCACCTGCGCCTCTACCTGCTCGTCCTGCTGGCCGACCACCCGATGCACGGCTACGAGCTCATCCAGGCACTCGGCGACCGCTTCGGCGGCACCTACGTGCCGAGCGCCGGCACCGTGTACCCCCGGCTCGCCAAGCTCGAGGACGACGGCCTGGTCACCAAGACCGCCGACGGGCGCAAGACCGTCTACGCGATCACGGACGCCGGCCGTGCCGAGCTCGCGGCGCGTGCCGACGAGATCGCCACGGTCGAGTCCGGCGTGAGCGACTCGGTGAAGTCGTTGGCCGACGGCGTGCGCGCCTCGGTCGGCGAGGCCATGCGCTCGCTCCGTGCCGACCTGGCCGCCGCCGCCGAGAGCCCGGCGACCGGTTCCGCCGAGGAGCCCGTGTCCGTGCCGTCGGACAGCGCCCGCGCCCTGCGCGAGCTCGAGATGGCCCTGTCGTCGTTCCGGCAGCAGGTGCGTGCGGACCTGCGCCGTCGGGCGACCCGCGGCACGCTCGGTGCGGACACCGTGACGCGGCTGCGCGACGGCCTGGAGGCCCTGCGCAAGTCGCTCTGACGGCCGGCGGCCGACAGGCGGTCGCGACCACGGGCCTCCCGGCCGTCACGGGACCGCCCGCGGACCCAGGTTCCGGACACAGCACCGTGCAGATGCGCGGTGCTGTGTCCGGAACCTGGTTCCTCACCGTCCCGCAGCCGGTGGGTCGACGACCGACAGCCGCGTCGGCGCGAAGCCGGCGAACGCCTCGGCCGCCGTCAGGGGTTCCCCGTGCTCGACGCGCGCCACGGTGGTGCGCACCGCCGCGAGCTGCCGGGCCAGCCGGTCCCGTTCGTGCTCCAGCCACGTCAGGTGCGCCGTGAGCGCCGCGACGTCGTCACCCTCGTCGTCGAGGCGTCGCGCGATCTCCGGCAGTCCGAGTCCGAGTCCGCGCAGCAGCAGGATCCGCTGCAGCCGGACGAGCGCGCGGTCGTCGTAGCGCCGGAGCCCGCCCGCGCCGACGGCGGTGGCCGGCAGCAGTCCGACGGCCTCGTAGTGCCGAAGGGTCCGACTCGAGACGCCGGCGGAACGCGCCACCTCGGTGATGGCGTGGGGAGCTTTCGCAGCTGCGTCGTCCGGGCCTGTCGATCCGCTCATGCTGGCGACTGTACTGGTTGACGCTGCGTCAACGGCAAGGGGTGGGCGGCACCCAGGGTCGAGCGCCCGTGGGCACCCGGGAATATGCGGCAGGCGAACCGTGTTGACTCGCGCCCGGAACTGAGTAGGTTTGCCGCTCGTGACGAACGAGATCCGGTCGTTGAAAGCACGACTGATCGGGGATCCCCTCCCCTCTGAGAAGCTCGAAGGACAGCTCCTCCCGAAGCACCTGGCCCTGCCGATCTTCGCGAGTGACCCGCTGTCCTCTGTCGCGTACGCGCCGCAGGAACTCCTGATGATCCTGCTGCTCGGCGGCATGGCCTTCCTGACGTTCGCGCCGTGGGTCGCCGCGCTCGTCGTGCTGCTGCTCGTGGTCGTCGTCGCCTCGTACCGGCAGCTCATCAAGGCGTACCCGTCCGGCGGTGGCGACTACGAGGTGGCGCACCGGAACCTCGGTGAGAAGGCCGGGCTGGTCGTCGCCAGTGCGCTGCTCGTCGACTACGTGATGACGGTGGCCGTGTCGGTCGCCTCCGGTGTCGACAACATCATCTCGGCGCTGCCGATGCTCGACCACTTCCGCGTCGAGCTCGCCCTGCTGTTCGTCGTGCTGCTCGCCGCCGCCAACCTGCGGGGTGTGCGGGAGTCGAGCAAGGCCTTCGCGATCCCGACCTACCTGTTCGTGGCGAGCGTCTTCGTGATGGTCGTCACCGGACTCGTCCGGGTGGCAGCCGGCAACGCCCCGGTCGCCGAGTCCGCTGCGTACACCGTGCAGAACGTGGAACACACGACGCAGGCGGCGTTCATCCTGCTGCTCCTCCGCGCCTTCGCCTCGGGCTGCTCGGCCCTGACCGGCGTCGAGGCCATCGCGAACGGCGTGCAGGCGTTCCGCCGGCCGAAGATCAAGAACGCGCAGGCCACCCTGGTCGCGATGGGCGGCATCGCGATCGTCCTGTTCATCGGGCTCATCACCCTGGCGCTCGTGTCGCACGTGCACTACGCCGAGCGTGCCTGCGACCTGCAGGGCTTCGCGAACTGTGCGACCACGCCCCAGCGCTCGCTCATCGCGCAGATCGCTGCGGCGACGTTCGGCAACAACTCGGTGCTGTTCTTCGTCATCCAGGCGACGACGGCAGCGGTCCTGCTCCTCGCGGCGAACACGGCCTTCAACGGCTTCCCGCTGCTCGGCTCGATCCTGGCGCGCGACTCGTACGCTCCGAAGGCGCTCTCGACCCGCGGCGACCGCCTCATCTACTCGAACGGCGTCATCGTCCTCGCCCTCGTCGCCGCGGCGCTGCTCGTGGTCTACCGGGCGAACGTCACGAGCCTCATCCAGCTCTACATCATCGGTGTCTTCGTGTCGTTCACGCTCGGGCAGACGGGCATGGTCGTGCACTGGACGCGGCTGCTTCGGGCCGACCGGGACCGGGACGGGTCGCCCGCTGCTGACGACGAGCCACCCGTGAACCGCGGGCAGGTCGTCCGCTCCCGCACGATCAACGCGATCGGCGCCACCTTCACCCTCGTGGTGCTCGTCATCGTCACGATCACGAAGTTCACCCACGGGGCCTGGCTCGTGTTCCTGATCATGCCGGTGCTGTACGTGCTGATGCTCGGCGTGAACCGGTACTACCGCGACGTCTCGCACGAGATCGAGGCCGACGTCGAGACGAAGTTCGGCGCCACCGGCGACCACGCCATCGTGCTGGTGAACAAGCTGCAGAAGCCCGTGCTCAAGGCGCTCGACTACGCGGTCGCCGCGGAGCACGCGAGCATCGAGGCGGTGCACGTCGCGATCGACGACGCCGAGTCCCAACGCCTGCGCGACCAGTGGGCGGAGTACGGCATCCAGGTGCCGCTGACGATCGTGCCGAGCCCCTACCGTGACATCTCGATGCCGCTGATCAAGTACATCAAGGCACACCGGCACGAGCACGGCTCCGAGGTCGTCACCGTCTACACCCCGATCTTCATCGTCGGGCACTGGTGGGAGGGCCTGCTCCACAACCACCGCGGTCGCCGCATCCGCAAGAAGCTGCTGCTCGTGCACGGCGTCACCGTGGCCCTGGTGCCGTGGCTCCTCGACTCGTCCGAGCTGCTGTACGGCCGGCGCTCCCGCCCGCTGCCCGGCCAGGATCGCCGCGGCGAGCCCGTCCGGCCCCCGCTCCGCCGCCCCGCGCAGCCCGCGTCGCCGGCCGAGGCCGCGACCGAGGACCGCCTGCTCCGATCCGCCGAGCGCAACAGCATCCAGCCGCGCCGCGCGACCCGTCCGGCGGGCCCCGCCGAGGGCGTCGACCCCGCGCTCTGCACGGGCGAGATCCACGCCCTCGTGCCCTCCCCGCCGCGACGGGGAGCCGACGAGTCGTAGCATGTGGCCCCATGACCATCAGTGACCTGCGGACGTTCGCCACGTTCGACGGACACGGCGGCAAGGTCTCGAAGCGCGTCGAGGTGCTCGACCACGAACCGCCGCCCGGCAGCCCGCTCGAAGGACTCGTCGCCGTGCGGGGCGAGCATCCCCTCGGCGCGTGTGACGAGCGCGCCGCCGACGAGTCCGCCGCGCTCTCCCGTGGCGTCCCGAGCGTCGGCTGGGTGGATCCGGCGGCGCTCCGCGACTGGTACCGCCCGGACCGCGTCGTCCTCACCCGGCTCGAGGCCCGGCAGTCCGGCATCGAGCCCGGCGTCTACGCCGACTCCCGTGGGCGCGGTCGCGTCCGGATCGACGGCCTGGAGGCTCACCTCGCCCCCGACGGTCGACCCGCGTTCCGCGCGCTGGCCGGCCCCACCGCCGAGCCCGTCGTCGACGCGCCGCTGCCGACCGACCAGGCCGTCCGCCTGGTGGCGGTGAGCGCTGTCCCCGAGGGGCTCGAGGTCGTCACCGCCCCGGTGTCACCGTTCCTGCAGCCCGGCGAGCACCCGGCGTACGGCGACGACGTGGTCGGGTTGCCGCCACGTCCGGCGAGCGGTCACGTCCGGGTCACGGCGTCGGTGCTGCTCGACGGCGAACTGCACGAGGTCGACCGGATCGACGTGCGTGCGGCGACGATCTGGATCCGCCGCGACGACCGCGTCGTACCGATCGCCACGAGTGCCGTCGGGCCCGACCTGGTGCGGTACGCGGCGACTGCGGTCTGAGCCGCTTCGGGGGACGCCGCTGCTGCGTGTCGCGACGGGGGTGCGGCGTACCGTCGCGGACATGAGTGACGCAGACCGCGACCAGCAGCAGACCCCGGACGCACCGATCCAGGGCGAGACCCTCGGCGGCCCCCGACCCGACCCCTCCACCGACGCGAGCAAGGACCCCGAGCAGTGGGTCACCGGCGACGAGCCGATGACCGGACCGCAGCGCAGCTACCTCGACACCCTGGCCCGTGAAGCCGGCGAGGAGCTCCCCGCCGACCTCACCAAGGCGCAGGCGTCGGAGCACATCGACCGTCTCCAGCAGCAGACCGGCCGCGGCGCCGATTCCTGAGGAGCAGTCCGCCCTTCGGCGGACCGCTGCCTGGGCATGCTCTGAGCGTGTTCTGGCGAAGCGCGGTCAGTCCCCTGTTCGAGGACGATCGATGACGCGTCACCGGCTACCTTCGTGGCCATGCGAACGACATCGACCTCCATCGGCCTGACCGCGCTCCGCATCGTCCTCGGGGTGGTGTTCATCGCCCACGGCGCCCAGAAGTTCGCCCAGGGCATCCCCGCCGTGGTGCAGGGCTTCTCCGGCATGGGCGTCCCCCTCGCCGAGGTCGCAGCACCCCTGGTCGCCGGCCTCGAGCTCGTCGGCGGCATCCTGCTCGTGCTCGGCGTCGCCACCCGCGTCGTCGGCGTGCTGCTGGCCGTCGACATGGTGGTCGCCGGGTTCCTGGCCCACGGCACCGCCGGCTTCTACTCGCAGGACGGCGGGTTCGAGTACGTGCTCGTCCTCGCGGTGGCGTCGTTCGCCGTGGCGTTGACCGGGCCCGGGCGGTTCTCGCTCGACGCCCTGGTGCTCAAGTCGTCGCGCCGTCGTCGTGGCGTCGAGGGACCCCTGCCCGCCTGAGCCGCGCGGCTTGTCCGGTGCGAGGTTCCGTCGCTCGTGCGAGCTCACGAGGGCCGCACCGGGAACGGAACCTCGCACCGTTCGCGTGGCCCCTCGCACCGTGCGAGGGGCCGCGCGGCCGTTCAGCCCGCCAGTGCGTCCATGACCTGGCGGGCGATGCGCCGTCCGGCCCGGTTCGCACCGATGGTCGACGCCTGGGGACCGTAGCCGGCCAGGAACAACCGCGGCTCCTCGGCCGACCGGCCGTCCTCGACCACCACCCCGCCCGCCGGGGTCCGCAGGTGCAGCGGTGCGAGGTGCCGCAGGTCGGCGCGGAACCCCGTCGCCCAGATCACCGCGTCGGCGCGCACATGGGATCCGTCGGCGGTCCACACGCCGGTCTCGTCCATCCGCGTGAACATCGGCTCGTCACGCAGCACGCCGCGGTCGATGCCGGCGCGGATCCGTCGCGACACCGGGACCCCGGTGCCGCTGACGATGCTCGGCAGGACCTCGCCGGCGCGGGCGGCACGGTCCTGTTCGTCGACGGCGGCCACCGCGGACTCGACGTCGAGCGACGCTGTCCCGGCCCAGACCATCGGGCGCCGGGTGAACCACCGCGTCGAGCGGGCGACGCCGTCGAGTTCGAGCAGGAACCCGATCGCGCTCGTCCCACCGCCCACCACCACGACGTCCTGGCGAGCGAACTCGGTGGCGCTGCGGTACTCGGTCGTGTCGACCTGCCGTCCGCGGAACACGTCGCGGCCCGGGTACCACGGCACGAACGGGGTGCCCCACGTGCCGGACGCGTTCACCACGACCTCGGCACGGATGCGCGTGACGGTGCCGTCGGCGCTCCGGGTCGTGACGCACAGGCCGCCGTCCGCCGGAGCCTCGGCCGCCACGCCGCCGTCGCCGTCGATGCGCGAGACGGACGTCACCGTGACCGGGCGCCGGACCCGCAGGTCGTAGTGCTGCTCGAAGCGCCGGTAGTACTCCCCGACGACGTCCCGGGCGGGCCGTGACCGGTCGGCGTCGTCGAACTCCAGGCCCATCGCGCGCATGCCGGGCAGGTCGTGCACCCGGTGCGCCGCTCCGAGCCGCAGGGCCTCCCACCGGAACTGCCACGCCCCACCGGTGCTCGGCGCGCGGTCGAGGATCACCAGCTCGCTGCCCGGGACGAGCCCGAGGCGACGCAGGTGGTATCCCACGGAGAGCCCCGCCTGCCCCGCACCGATCACCACCACGCGGGCGTGCTGGTCGACCGGGGTCTCGAGGGGTTCCGTCATCACTTCGATTCTGCTGTGCGGGCCAGCCGTCGCGCGACGTCCAGATCGAGGTACATGGTAGAGTGATCGGCAGATTTCAAACCACGAACCGTCTGGTTCCCCGAGTGATCCTCCGTCATTCGCCAGGACCGGACCAGAGCCGAACGAGGGGGTCACGCATGGGGCGCGGCCGTCAGAAGGCGAAGCACACCAAGGTCGCCCGCGAGCTGAAGTACTTCAGCCCGCAGACGAACTACGGTGCGCTCGAGCAAGAGCTCTCCGCCGGACAACACTCCGACGAGAACTACGTCGACCGTTGGGCGGACCAGTACGGTCCGGAACCGGCGGAAGACGAAGACGAGTTCGAGACCCAGGCAGACCAGAACAAGTCCGCCTGACTTCTCTCGCAGTCACGCCGCGCAGCCCTCGGGCAGCGCGGCGTTTCCGCGTGCCCGGACGCCGGACGCGCACAGGCACTCATCGGATCTTCCAGGGCACCCTGCAGCGCGCTCGGGTCCCGGCCGCGAGTGGTCACGACTCCCCGCGCGCAAGACGCCGTGCGGTCGAGAACTGTCGGCTGCAGGCACGCCAGGCGACGGTTCGTGACCGCTCACCGCACGCACCACAGCGAGTCCCCGGCACACCCGCGACGGAGGCAGGGGCCAGGCTGCTCGCATCACACGCACCGGTACCGCGCCCGAGTCCCGGCCTCGAGTGGTCACGACTCCCCGCGCGCAAGACGCCGAGCGGTCACGAACTGTCGGCTGCAGGCACGTTGAACGACGGTTCGTGACCAGTCACCGCACGCAGCACGGCGAGTCCCCGGCACACCCGCGACGGAGGCAAGGACCAGGCTGCTCGCATCACACGCCCCGGTACCGCGCCCGAGTCCCGGCCTCGAATGGTCACGACTCCCCGCGCGCAAGACGCCGTGCGGTCACGAATCGTCGACTGCAGGCCCGCCGAACGACGGTTCGTGACCACTCACCGCACGCTCCACGGCGCGGCGCAGGACCGCGGCGCGGCGGGAGCGGGAGCGGGAGCCCCCGGCCCGGCGCCGCCGAGCTGGTCAGCCCGCGTAGCTCCCGACGAGCCGGACAGCGCCGCCGTCGACACCCTTGGCCCCCTGCTCGAACCCGGTCAGGTCCCGCGCGGACGTGGCGATGGTGCCGACGGGCCACGTGGGCATGCCGGCGGCACCGAGTGAGGCGATGACCTCGGCAGCGGCCCCGGCCGAGACGACGGCGAACATGCCGATGCCCAGGTTCCAGGTGCCCTCGGTGTCCTCGATCGGGGTGCCGGCCATGTCAGCCAGGACCCGGAAGACCGGGAGCGGCTGCCAGGTGGAGCGATCGACCTCGACCCAGGAGCCGACGGGCAGCACGCGCGCCAGGTTCGCGGCGATGCCACCACCGGTCACGTGCGAGAGCGAGTGCACCGCGCCCGGGTGCTGCTCGAGGAGCGCCAGGAGCGGTGCGGTGTACAGGCGGGTCGGCTCGAGCAGGGCTTCGCCGACGGAGACCGCGCCGCCGAAGCCGACGCCGCTCAGGTCGGCCAGCTGGTCCGTGAAGCCGACGCCCCGCGACGCCAGGATGTGCCGCACGAGCGAGTAGCCGTTCGAGTGCAGGCCCGACGACTCGATCGCCAGGACCACGTCACCGTCCTGCACCAGGTGCGCTCCGAGCTGCGCGTCCGCCTCGACGACACCCGTCGCCGCACCGGCCACGTCGTAGTCGTCCGGGCCGAGCAGCCCCGGGTGCTCGGCGGTCTCGCCGCCGACCAGGGCGGTGCCGGTCTCCGAGCAGCCGCGGGCGATGCCGGCGACGATGTCGGCGATCCGGCCCGGCACCACACGACCGCACGCGATGTAGTCGGTCATGAACAGCGGCTTCGCGCCGACCACGACGATGTCGTCGACGACCATGCCGACCAGGTCCTGCCCGATGGTGTCATGCTTGTCGATCGCCTGCGCGATCGCGACCTTGGTGCCGACGCCGTCGGTCGAGGTCGCGAGCAACGGGTGTGAGAAGTCCTTCAGGAACGAGACGTCGTAGAGCCCGGCGAACCCACCGACGCCACCGAGGACCGAGGCGTTGTGGGTCGCCGCAACCGCGGACTTCATCAGTTCGACGGCCAGGTCACCGGCAGCGGTGTCCACTCCGGCTTCGGCGTACGGGTTGGGCATGCGGAGTCCTTCGCGGTGACATGGCAGACTTGTTCGGTACCCCCCGATTCTACGGTCTGGAGCACACCCGCGAATGTGCGGCATCGTCGGCCTTGTTGCGCAGGGCCCCGCCAACCAATCCATCTACGACGCACTGCTCCTCCTGCAGCACCGCGGGCAGGACTCGACGGGCATCGCCACGGTCGAGGGTCACGTGCACCACATGCACAAGACCCGCGGCCACGTGCGTGAGGCGTTCCGCACCCGCGACATGCGTGCCCTCCTCGGCACCATGGGACTCGGACACGTCCGCTACGCCACCAAGGGCGCCGCGACGAACGAGGAAGAGGCCCAGCCGTTCTACGTGAACGCGCCGTACGGCATCGTCCTCGTCCACAACGGCAACCTCACCAACACGCGGGAACTCACGCGTGAACTGTTCGACATCGACCGTCGCCACCTGAACACGACGAGCGACACCGAGCTCCTGGTGAACGTGCTGGCGCACGAGCTGCAGGGCCAGGTCCGCGGCGCGAACCTCGACCCGGGTCAGGTCTTCGACGCCGTCGAGCGCGTGCACGAGCGGGTCGAGGGCTCCTACGCCACGATCGCGACCATCGCCGGGCACGGGCTGCTGGCCTTCCGCGACCCGTTCGGCATCCGCCCGCTGATCCTCGGCCACAAGTTCGACGAGGCCGGGCAGCCGGAGTGGGTCGTCGCGAGCGAGTCGCTCGTGCTCGAGTCCGGCGGGTACGAGATCGTCCGCGACATCGCCCCGGGCGAGGCCGTCTTCATCGAGATGAACGGCCAGATGCACGCCCGCCAGTGCGCGAAGAACCCGCGCCTGGTGCCGTGCTCGTTCGAGTACGTCTACCTGGCACGCCCCGACTCGGTGATGAACGGCATCTCGGTCTACGACGCGCGTCTGCGCCTCGGCAACCGTCTCGCCGACACCATCGAGCAGTACGCGCCGACCGGTGACATCGACGTGGTCATGCCGATCCCGGACTCGAGCCGTCCGGCGGCCATGCAGGTCGCCCGGAAGCTCGGCATCGAGTACCGCGAGGGCTTCTACAAGAACCGCTACGTCGGCCGCACCTTCATCATGCCGGGGCAGGCGGAGCGCAAGCGTTCGGTGCGCCAGAAGCTCAACGCGATGTCGTCCGAGTTCAAGGGCAAGAACATCCTGATCGTCGACGACTCGATCGTCCGCGGCACCACGAGCCGCGAGATCGTCGAGATGGCCCGGGCCGCCGGCGCGAACGAGGTCACGTTCACGAGTGCCGCTCCGCCTGTCCGGTTCCCGCACGTCTACGGCATCAACATGCCGACGCGCGCGGAGCTCATCGCGCACGACCGGAAGATCCCGGAGATCAACCGCGTGCTCGGCAGCGACCACCTGATCTACCAGGAGGTCGGGGACATGCGCGACGCCATCATCGAGGGCTCCGACGTGACCGACCTCGAGATGAGCTGCTTCACGGGCGAGTACGTCACGGGCACCGTGAGCCCGGAGTACCTGTCCTGGGTCGAGGCGAACCAGCTCAGCTAGGTCGCGTCCGAGACGCGACCACCAGACGGACTGGAGGCCCGGTGCCAGCTGGCACCGGGCCTCCAGTCCGTTGATCGGGAGCGGCTACGGCCGCTGGTCACCGTGGTCGTCGAGCTCGCCGTCGACCGTCTCGGGGGGCAGTTCGACCTCGACGCGCTCCGCCGTCAGGCGGGCCGACCGCCGGGCGTAGACCCGGTCGAACACGACGGCGACGACCGCACCGACGAAGGCACCGATCGTGACACCCCACAGGCTGAAGTAGCCGACCAGGCTGCCGAAGCTGGTCTGGTCCCGCTGGCCACCGAGGTTCATGGTGAGGGCGACCACGACGAGGGTCGCGAGGAATCCGAGCACGGCACCGCCGACGATGAACACGCCGAACTTCGGTGCACGGCGGATGGTGACCTCGTCGGGGCTGGCGACCGCGCTGGGAGCCGGTGCCGGCGTGGGGAGCGGCTGCTCGTCGGGTTGATCGGTGTTGCTCACCCGTCCATTGTCCCCCACTGTGGGACGTCCCGCGGCCTGTGCCCGGCGACCGATCCGGGAGAGGATGGTCGCTACTGGTCGGTATCCCAAGGGGAGGAGGTGTGTCGGATGCGTGAACGAACCGCACCCGCCCGCCGACGCCGACCGACCGCCCCCGCCCGCGTGGCCTGGCCCGTCGCGCAGCGCGTCGAGGAGGACCGCGCCGTCGCCGTCGTCGCCGAGCACCGGTGGAGCGTCGCACTCGTCGGCGCCCCCGGGATCGGCAAGAGCACCGCCGCGGCGCGGGTCACCGACCGCGTCGCCGGTCGCGACGGCACCGGCCGCACGGTCGTCGTGCCGATCACGGCGGTCGCCGCGAGCAGGTCGATGCCCTTCGGCGCCGTCGCCGAGCGCTTCGGCGAGCTGCCGGCGTCCATCTCGGAGCTGTCCGACGACACCGGTGCCGAGCAGCGCCTCCGGGCGATCGAGGACCTCGTCGACCGCGACGTCCTGCTCCGCGTCGACGACGCCGACCACCTCGACGCGATCTCCGCGCGGTACGTCGCCTGGTTGGTCCGCCGGCAGGGCGCCCGGCTCGTCCTGACCTGCCGCGACTTCACGGCGCTCCCCGAGCCGCTCCGCGCGCTGTGGCAGGACGACCTGCTCGAGCGCATCGACCTGCAGCCCCTGGCGCTGCACGAGACCGCGGCACTCGTGGCCGAGGCGCTGGGCTCGCCGCTCGAGAACGCCTCCGCCGAGCGCGTCCACCGCGCCACCGCCGGCAACCCGCTGTACCTGCGCGAGGTGGTCCGCGCGGCACGGGTCTCCGGTGCACTCGACCACACGGCGACCGGGTGGTACTGGCGCGGACGGGTGACCGCGTCGGACAGCCTCGCCGACATGTACCGCACGGAGCTCGGGTCGCTGCCGGAGGACCTGCGCGACGTCGTCGACATCGTCGCCCTCGCCGACCCGATCCCGCTCGCGCGCCTGCTCGGCCTGGTCACCGGCGGGGACGTCGACCGGGTCGTCGCGCTCGGCTTGGTCCGGATCGATTCACTCGAGGACGGCGCCGCGGTCGTCCGGCCGTCGCACCCGCTCGTCGGCGAGGTCATCCGGACCCTGGTGCCGGTGGCCCGGCGCACGGCGCTCTTCGCGCGCGCCAACGCCTTCCGCACCGACCGACCCGAGGGCGCACCGCCCGCAGCACGCCTGCGTGCCGCGCTGTGGTCGCTCGAGTGCGGGGTCCTGCCGTCGGTGGACCAGCTGCTCGACGCCGCGCAGGTCGCCGTGCGGCTGCAGGAGCACGAGAGCGGGATCGCCCTGGCCTCGGCAGCGCTCCGCACGACACTCACCCCGACCGAGCAGGTCGCCGCGCACTGCCTCCGCTCGTTGGCGTACTCGTACTCGGACGGCCGTGAAGCCGGCCGCGCCGGCGCCGAAGCCGCTTGGGAGGTGGCGAAGCGGCACGTCGGCGACGTCACCGACGAGGCCGTGATCGAAGCGTGCGAGACCCTGGCGAACATCCGCCAGTTCCACGACGACGACGTCACGGCGGCGGTCGCCCTGACCGATGCCGCCACGCGCCTGGTGGTGTCCGACGAGGCCGTCGAGCGGCTGCGGCTGCTGCGGATGGCGCACCAGGGCTGGGGCGGGGACTTCGCCGAGGTCCGGGCCGAGATCGAGCGCAGCGGGATCGTGCACGCCCCGACGATGCCGATGTCGTTCCTCGCCGTCGCACCCTGCGCCGTGATGGCGTTGGCGACCGCCGGCCGGCTGGACGACGCGTCCGCGCTCGGTCACCGCGCCCTGGCCACCGCCGTGGCCCACGTCGAGGCAGCGCCCTGGAGCGTCGGCGAGAACTCCTCCGTCCTGCACCAGGTGCAGATGTGGCGCGGCGACCTGGACGACCTGATCATCGAGGTGCCGGCGGGGCGGTCCAGCCCGTACCTGAAGTACGACTTCACGCTCGAGCTCATCGGCCAGGGCAACCTGGCGATCGCACAGCGCCGCTGGGACGACGCGGTCGCCGCGTTCTCGGCGGCGTGCGAACGGTACGACATCGCCGACCACGGCGGGTTCGCGGCCTACCCCTGGGCACGTCTGGCCCTGGCGCACGCCTACGCCGGACGCCCGGAAGCAGCCTCCAGTGCGCTCGAGCGGGCCCGGACCACCCCGCTGCGGGCGATGCGGATCATCGGCGAGCAGGTCGCCGTGTCGATCGCCTGGACCGAGGCCGTGCTCGGCAACCCGGCCGGACTGCAGCACGCCGACGAGATCATCGAACGCAGCACGGCCAACGGCTCGTGGACGCACGTGATGTACGGGTACGCCCTGCACCACGCGGTCGGCATGTCGCAGGGGCGCGACTCGACCGGTTCGCTCGCGCGGATGCGCGAGGCCGCTACCCGCGTCGACGGACCACTCGCCGCCGCCGTGATCGAGTACGCCGACGCCGTGCGTGCCGGCGATCGCACGCGGGTGATCGCGGCGCAGGGCGTGCTCGCGGCGCACGGTGTCTCGGTGGCCGCCGCGCGCTCGAAACCGCCGCTGACGAAGCGCGAGTACGAGGTCGCCGAGCTCGCTGCGCAGGGGCTGAGCAACCGCCGGATCGCGGAGTCCCTCGGGCTCTCGACGCGGACGATCGACGCGCACCTGTCCCGTGTCTTCGCGAAGTGGGACCTGCACGCGCGCTCGGAGCTCAGCGAGCTGCTCTGAGCTGCTCTGAGCTGCTCTGAGCTGCTCAGCGTTCGGCATCGGCTGTCGCACACGCAAGAACGTTGCGGATTGCAGCACGACGCGCCGCCACGATTGACACGTTGTGTGGAACATCGCGTACCTTGGTGCCTGTCGCCGGGTTCGGACCCGTTCGGGTCGGGTCCGAATCCCGGCGACTTCAAGCTTAGGAACCCGGTCGATGCGGGCGCATCGGTAGGCACTACCTAATTCGCGCGGGAATCCTCCGCGGGCGGCTTCGGGGCGGTTCGGGCAGGCGCGATTCGGTCAGGCGCGGGTGGGTCAGGCGCCGGGGGCGGGCAGCCGGACCGGCAGGAACGCCGTCAGGTCGGCGCGCGAGCCCGAGGCGCTGACGCGCGACTGCGCGACCGCCTCGGCCCAGGTCAGCTCACCGGACGCGAGCGCGAGCCACGTGGTGGCGTCGGTCTCGACCACGTTCGGCGGCGTGCCACGGGTGTGCCGGGGTCCGGGCACGGCCTGGACGGCGGCGAACGGCGGCACCCGCACCTCGACGCTGTTGCCCGGCACCTCGTCCGCCAGGCACTGCAACGTCCACCGCACCGCGGTCGCGACGGCCGGTCGAGCCGTCTCCCCACGACGCACCGCGGCCAGTGCCGCGCGCCCGTCGGCGTCCTCGATCCTCCTGGGTGGCATCTCCACAGGCTAGCCCTCGCATCGCGGGCGGCGAGTCGGGCTGGGTAGGGTGATCGGGTGCGAATCCTCGTCCTCGGTTCCGGTGCCCGCGAGCACGCGATCATCACGGCCCTCCTCGCTGAGCATGCGGGTCACGTCATCACGGCAGCGCCCGGCAACGCCGGCATCGCCGCCGACGTCGAGACCGTCTCCCTCGACCCCACCAACGGTGCGCTCGTCGCCGAGTACGCGATCGAGAACGACGTCGAGCTCGTCGTCGTGGGCCCCGAGGCCCCGCTCATCGCCGGCGTGGCCGACCCGGTGCGCACCCGCGGCATCCCGGTGTTCGGGCCGGGCAAGGCCGCCGCGCAGCTCGAGGGGTCGAAGGCGTTCGCCAAGCGGATCATGGGCGAGGCCGGTGTGCCCACAGGGCGTCCGGTCTACGCCGGCACGGCGGACGAAGCCGTCGCCGCGATCGACGAGCTCGGCGCCCCGTACGTGGTCAAGGCCGACGGGCTCGCCGCCGGCAAGGGCGTGCTCGTGACCGACGACCGCCAGGCCGCGATCGACCACGCCACCTACTGGCTCCAGCACGGACACGTCGTGGTCGAGGAGTTCCTCGACGGCGAAGAGGTCTCGTTGTTCTTCCTGAGCGACGGGCACGACGTCCGCGCGCTCAGCCCTGCGCAGGACTACAAGCGCCTGGCCGACGGCGACCACGGACCGAACACGGGCGGCATGGGTGCGTACTCGCCGCTGCCGTGGCTCGCCGACCGCTGGCCGTCCGAGCAGGCCTTCGTCGACGAGGTCACCGAGCTCGTCGCGCTGCCGACCGTCCGCCGCCTCGAACACGAGGGCACGCCGTTCGTCGGGCTCCTGTACTGCGGCCTCATCGTCACCGAGCAGGGCGTCCGCGTGATCGAGTTCAACGCGCGCTTCGGTGACCCGGAGACGCAGGTCGTGCTCCCCCGCCTGGCCACGCCGCTCAGCGAACTCCTGCTGGCTGCCGCCACCGGGCAGCTCGGTGCGGTGCCCGCACCCGTGTTCCGCGACGAGGTCGCCGTGACCGTCGTCCTGGCGAGCGAGGGCTACCCGGAGAACCCGCAGACCGGTCGACCGATCACCGGCATCGACGACGCGAACGCCCGCGACGGCGTCTCGGTCGCGCACGCCGCCACCGGTGTCCTCGACGACACGCTCGTGGCCACGGGTGGCCGGGTGCTCAGCGTCGTGGCGACCGGGTCGGACTTCGCCCAGGCCCGCGAGCGCGCCTACGCCGGGCTCGGCGACATCACGCTCGACGGCGCCCAGTTCCGCACCGACATCGCCGCGAAGGTCGCGAAGTGACCGCCGCCGCTCCGATCGCCGGCTGGCGGCACGTCTCGTCCGGCAAGGTGCGCGAGCTCTACGTGCCCGAGGGCACCGCGGACCTGGCGAGCGCGTCCGAGCTGCTGCTCGTCGCCTCGGACCGGGTCAGCGCGTACGACTTCGCGCTCGAGCCGCCGATCCCGGGCAAGGGCGAACTGCTGACCCGCCTGTCGCGGTTCTGGTTCACCCAGCTGAGCGACGTCCCGAACCACATCATCGGCCCGTCCTCCGGTGGAACCCCGGTGCCCGCCGAGGTCGAGGCACGGTCGATGCACGTCATGCCGCTCACGATGTTCCCCGTCGAGTGCGTCGTGCGCGGGTACCTGGTCGGCAGCGGCTGGGCCGAGTACCAGGAGACCGGCAGCGTGTGCGGCGTCGCGCTCCCCGCGGGGCTGTCCAACGGTGACCGCCTGCCGGAACCGATCTACACGCCGGCGTACAAGGCGGCCCAGGGCGAGCACGACGAGAACATCTCGTACGAGCAGACCGTCGACCTGGTCGGTGCCGAGACCGCGGCCACCCTGCGCGAGCTCTCGCTGCACGTCTACACCGAGGCCGCGGCCATCGCTCTCGAGCGTGACGTCGTCATCGCGGACACCAAGTTCGAGTTCGGGCAGGACGCCACCGGCCGGATCCGCATCGCCGACGAGGTCCTGACGAGCGACTCCAGCCGCTACTGGGACGCCCGCTCCGCCGACCGCACCGACTCGTTCGACAAGCAGATCGTGCGGGACTGGCTCAGCGCGCACTGGGATCGCCAGGGCATGCCGCCGGTCCTGCCGGACGAGATCGTCCAGCGAACGGCTGCGCGCTACGCCGAGCTGATCGAGCGCCTCGGCGCCTGACGCCCCGCCCGGTCGGCGCCTGGTGTCGCACGAACGGTCACGACGCCCCGCTCAGGTCCGCCGTGCGGTCACGAACCGTCGCCCGAGGCCGCGCCGACCGACAGTCCGCGACCACTCGGCGCCCGACGCACGGCAGGTCGCGACCACTCGCCGCGCGGTACCCGGTGCCACCCGAACGGTCACGACGCCCCGCTCAGGTCCGGCGTGCGGTCACGAACCGTCGCCCGAGGCCGCGCCAACCGACAGTTCGCGACCACTCCGCGCCCGACGCACGGCAGGTCGCGACCACTCGCCGCGGTACCCGGTGCCACACGAACGGTCACGACACCCCGCTCAGGTCCGCCGTGCGGTCACGAACCGTCGCCCGAGGCCGCGCCAACCGACAGTTCTCGACCACTCCGCGCCCGACGCACGGCAGGTCGCGACCACTCGGCGCCCGACGCACGGCAGGTCGCGACCACTCGCCGCGCGACCGGCCGACGAGCCGGCGGCAGTTGTTCGACCGCTCAGGCCCCGAGCGCGTCCCGCGCCACCACGACGACGGTCAGGTCGTCGCCCGGGTCGTGCTCGGCGACGCGTGCGCGCACCCGCTGCAGGAACGTCTCGACGTCCGGGGACTCCCGGTACAGCGACCCGAGCTCCGACAGCGACGCGAGCGTGGAGTCCCAGAGCTCGAGCGCGCCGTCGGTCACGACGATGAGCACGTCACCGGGCCGGAGCACGAGCGACCCGGCGGCGCGGGGCATCCCTGCGGGGTGCAGCCCGATCGGCAGGTCCGACGACCGCAGGATCCGTTCGGCACCGTCGTCGCGGAGCTGCAGTACGAGCCCGTGGCCGGCGTCGGCGAAGTCGAGGCGGCCGGTGGACGGGGTCAGTCGGCCGTGGAACATCGTCGCGAAGGACTCGGCACGGCTGAGCTCGGGGGCGACCTGCGCCTCGAGTTCGGCGACCGCGACGCTCGGGTCCTGGTCGCCGCGGGCGAGCAGCCCACCGCGGATGTTCGCCGCGAGGAGCCCGGCGGACATCCCCTTGCCCATGACGTCCGACACGGTCAGGTGGATCGAGTCCTCGCCGGAGCGGTGCCAGTCGTGGAAGTCACCGGAGACGAGCCCGTGCGGGATCGACACCCCCGTGATCCGGTACCCGGGCACCTGCACGGCAGCCGGCTGCAGGCCGTGGAGCACGGTGCGCAGCCGGTCCTCGTCGGCACCGGCGAGCAGCTCGCGCTCTGCCCAAATGCCGAGTTCCTGCAGCAGTTCGAGCTCGTCGGCGTCGAGGGTGCGCGGCTCGGGGTCGATCAGGCAGAGGGTGCCGATCTTCAGGTCGTCGTCGCCGGCGCGGAGCCCGACACCGGCGTAGAACCGGATGTTCGGGTCGTCGAGCACCATCGGCAGGTCCGCGTACCGGTCGTCCAGTCGGGCATCGGCGACGACCACGGGGCCCTGCTCACCCAGGCTCCGTCCGCAGAACGTGTCCTGCAGCGGGATGACCGGATCGAAGGCGGCGTCGCTCTGCTGCGACTTGATCGTCAGCGTGGTCTCGCCCGCCAGGTTGAGGAACGAGCCGGAGACCCCGAGGGCCTCACGGGCGATCCGGGTGATCCGTTCGAACCGTTCCTCGACCCCGCCGTCGACCACGTCGAGTGCCGCGATCAGAGCGGCTCGCCGGACCGCATCGGCCCCGGTCGGCGCGGGCACGGACATCGCGGTTTCCGGCTGCATGCTCCCACGGTAACGCGCGGAACGGACAGGGCCTGGCCCCAGTCCGGAGGGCGCAGGTGGTCGGGCGCGTCGGCGTACCCTGGTCGTCGTGCTCCGAGTCGTCCCCGCAACCGTCCTCGGCGTGGCCGCGCTCCTGGCCCTCGCTGGCTGTGGCGCCCACGACTCCACCGGCCAGGTGTCGGTCACGGTGTCGTCGAACGCCGCCGACCACCCCTACGAGGTCAAGGTGTTCGCCTCGACCGGCAAGCTCTCCGAGCACCAGCGGGTGTTCCCGGGCGGTACGGCGGACTTCGCGGGCGTTCCCCTCGGCCAGGTCACGGTCCGCGCCGGCGACCTCTGCCCGCAGACGACCAAGGTGTCCGACGGCACGGTCGCGAGGGTCACCCTGACGACGACGGGCTGCTGACCCCGACCGCGACCGGGTGCTCGACGCGCGGTTCGCCCGGCGAGCCGGATGCCGGAATCCGCGAAGAACGCGAGAACTACCGTTCTCCGGGTGTGCCGCTCCGCGCGATGGTCTGGTGCGGCTGCTCCCCGAACCGTTCCCGGTAGTACGCCGCGAACCGCCCCAGGTGGGTGAACCGCCACCGCCGCGCCACCTCGCTGACGAGCAGCGCGCGGGAACCCGGCCGCCCCAGCTCCAGGTGCACCCGGTCGAGCCGGACCTCGCGCAGGTACCGCATGGGCGTGACGCCGAGACGACGGCGGAAAAGGTCCTGCAGGCCGCGCTCACTCAGGTCGCAGGCCGCTGCGACGTCCGCCACCGTCAGCACCCGGTCGGCATGGTCGTGGACGAAGCCGATCGCGCGCCGCATCCGGTCCGCGACGTCCGCTCGCGACCGAGCGAAGGTCGACAGGACGACGGTCGCGATCCGCCGGTTCAGGGACGCGCGGTCGGCGGCGGGCAGCGCCGGGTCGAGGATGCGCCCGGAGGCCTCGCGCAGCAGTGCCCGCAGCGGTTCGAGTGCGGGATCGCCCGCGTCCGGCTGCCGGAACACCGAGGACTCGTCCGTGTCGCCGAGCAGCGACGGCGACAGGTGCAGCAGCGTCGTGGCGGTCGCGTCGGTCTCGAAGCCGTACGCGACGGACGCCGAGAGCATCATCGGCCGCCCGGCGCCGACCTGCCACTGCTCGCCGTCGTCGGCGGTCAGGCTGGCCCGGCCGTCGGCGAGCCAGAACACGACGTGGTCGGGACGCGGACCGATCGTCCCGGACTGCTTGCCCGGTGTCGCGATCCGGTGGATCGACAGGTCGTCGTCCCCGCCGGTCTCGTAGCCGAAGCCCTGGTCGTCAGCGGTCACGGCGTCGGGACCCGGTCCCACTCGTCCCCGTACCGGGACAGCACCGACCACCGCGAGATCGGCCACGTGGTCACGAAGGCGCGCCCCACGACGTCGTCGACCGGCACGGTGCCGTGCACGCGCGAGTCGGCGGAGTCGTAGCGGTTGTCGCCCATCACCCAGATGCGCCCCTTCGGCACGGTGATCTCGAAGTCCTTCCCGGCGACACGGTCCGACCCGCGTTCGAGCACGACGTAGGGCTCGTCGACCGCGTGTCCGTTCACCGACAGGCGCCCCCGGGCGTCACAGCACGACACCGTGTCACCCGGCAGGCCGATGACCCGCTTGATCAGGTCGTCGCCCTGGCCCATGCTGAGCCAGCCGCCCGGGTCCTGGAACACCACGACGTCACCACGCTGCAGCGGGACGACCCCGGGCACGAGCTCGTTGACGAGCACCCGGTCCCCGACGAGCAGCGTGTTCTGCATCGAGGCCGAGGGGATGTAGAAGGAACGGACCAGGTACGCCTTCACCAGGAAGGACGCCAACAGCGCCACGACGACGATGATGACGAGGTCGCGCAGGAACCACAGACCGCCGCGCTTCGGCTCGGCCACGGCGTCGGCGTCAGCGCCGGATGCAGCGTGGGCGTCGGTGTCGCTCAATGCGTCAGCACCACCTTGACGAGGCCGATCACGAACGCCACCGCGGCCAGCACGATGCCGCCCCACAGCCCGAGGAACGTGGGCTGCTTCCCGCTGAACCGCTGCATGAACACACCCACCAACCCGATGCGTACGACCAGGATCACCGTCGCCGCGATCTGTGCCCACTCCGCCGGCAGCCACCCGGTCCAGGCAACCGCGTAGAGGACCGCCGGGATCAGCCCGGAGGTCGCGATCGGGTTGGCGTTCCTGACGATCGTCGCGACCGAGTCGCGGCGCGCAGCGCGGTCCTCGGCGGACTCCTCGCCGTCGTCGCCGAGCCCGTGCGCGACCAGGTGCGCGAGCACGTGGGCCAGGTACGTGAGCACCGCGGTCGCCAGGACGGTCGCCACCGCTGCTCCGTGGTGGATCTGATCCGGGTTCACCGCGATCGCGACGGCGAGCACCGTGATGTTGCCGTAGATGTACGACGACATCCGGTCGCGGACGTGCTCGAGTGGCAGGTCGCGGGGATCCGGGCGACCGCCGCGGGGTCCGCGCCCCGGTCGGGAGGGCCGTCGTGTGCGTGGCATCCGTCCATCTTGGCCCCCGCGGTCTGCCGTCCGCCGACAGGACACCGGGTGCGATGGCCACACGGGTGGCCGGTTCCGGCAGACTGGGTGCCGATCGGCGCGACGGAGCGCCGGACAGGAGGCCCGCATGACGTCAGCACGACCCCTCGCCCTGGTGACCGGGGTGGGCCGCAGAGCCGGCATCGGCGCGGCACTCGCCACCCGGCTGGCAACCGACGGCTGGGACCTCGCCATCTCGTGGTGGGGGCCCTACGACGACCGCGTGAGCGGCGGGGCGGACCCGGACGGGGTCGAGTCGGTGGTGCAGGAGTGCGAGGCGGCGGGAGCACGGGTGACGCGCCTCCCGGTCGACCTGGAGGACCCGGAGCAGGCGGCCGCGCTCGTCGGCCGCGCCGAGTCGGAAGCCGGCGCCCCCGTGACCGCCCTCGTCATGTCGCACTGCGAGTCCGTGGACTCCGACCTGCGCACCACCACGGTCGAGTCGTGGGACCGCCACTTCGCCGTGAACGCCCGCGCACCGTTCCTGCTCGTGCAGGCCTACGCGGCGGGGCTCGAGCGCGCCGGGGACGCCGCACCGCGCGACCGACGCCGGATCGTCGCGCTGACGAGCGACCACATCGCGTACAACCTGCCGTACGGGGCATCGAAGGGTGCGCTCGACCGGATCGTGTTCGGCGCCGCGAAGGAGCTCGGCAGCCTCGGCGTCAGCGCCAACGTGGTGAACCCGGGCCCGAACGACACCGGCTGGATGTCCGACGAGGTCAAGGGGTGGGCCGTCGAGGGCACTCCGCTCGGCCGACTCGGACGCCCGTCGGACACCGCCGCGCTCGTCGGGTTCCTCTGCTCGGAGCAGGGCGCCTGGGTGAACGGGCAGCTGCTGAAGTCGGACGGTGGGATCTCGAACAGCGCCTGATGCGGGCGGCCGGGCAGCCGGGCAGCCGGCGCCGAGTCTCGGAGTCAGCGACACTTCTCGTGGCTGCGGGCGCGAGAAGTGTCGCTCAGTCCGAGTCTCGGCCGCCCCGCGGCGGACCGCGTCAGGCGCGACCGGGCGCAGTCACCTCGATGCGGTTCGCCCACGGGTCCTCGAACGCGACCGTCCGGCCGTCGTCGGCGGTCTGCACCCCGGTGTCGTGCATGCGTGCGACGAGGGCACCGAGGTCGTCCGACCCGGGCACCTCGATCCGCACGAGTCCCAGCCCGAGCGCGAGCTGGCGGCGCCCGGCCCCACGTGAGTTCCAGGTGTTCATCGCCATGTGGTGGTGGTAGCCGCCGGCGCTGACGAACAGGGCCTCGCCCCAACCGGCCGTCGTCGCGAAGCCGAGCTTGTCGACGTAGAAGTCCTTCGCGCTGGCGACGTCGCCGACCGACAGGTGCACGTGGCCGACCCGACCCGGCGCGTTCGGCGCGGACTCCACTGCCTCGACCGTCAGGTGCTCTTGCAGGAACGCGTTCGGGTCGACGTACTTCGTGTCCATGTCGACCATGCCGTGCGTCCACGACCACTCCGTGCGGTCACGGTCCCAGTACAGCTCGACGCCGTTGCCCTCGGGGTCGGTGAAGTAGAACGCGTTGCTCACCAGGTGGTCGGCGCTGCCGGTGAAGGTCTGCGGGAACTTCGTTGCGACCGAGTACAGCGCGGCGGCCAGGTCGGCCGTCGTGTCGAACAGGATCGCGGTGTGGAACAGGCCGGCGTCGTGCGGGCCTGCGTGCTGCATGGACGGCGCGTGCTCGAGGATCACGATCGGCACCGCCAGGCCACCGGCACCTGGTCGCCCGAGGACGGCGACGCCGCCCTCGTTCGAGAGCAGCGAGAGCTGGACGCCGTCGCGGTAGTAGCCGATCATCCGGTCGAGGTTCGCGACGCGGAGGGTGACGGCACCCATCCCGGTGTCGGCGGCGAGGAGGTTCTGCGGGTGCATGGCACCAGTGTGCGCCCATTTAGTTGACGCGTCAACCAAATGGGCGTCGGTCGCCTGCGCCAAAGCGACAGATCCACGCCATCCCGGTGCGAGGTACCCGCCAAAGCGACAGATCTCTGCGAACAGTTCGCGGCAATCTGTCGCTTTGGCGCACGGGGGCGCGCAGCGGACGGGGCGCGCAGGCGACGAGAGGCCCGGTGCGCGTCCGCCCCTCCGGCCGCGGTCAGCGGGAGCGGAAGTAGCGGTGCAGCGCGCGCTCGCGGATCGCGGCCGCGGCGAGCGCCCCACCGAGCAGCGCGCCCACGAGCCCGAGGGACGCGATCGCGATCGCCTCGCGCACGATCGGCAGCGCATCGTCGACGTCGAGGCCACGCACCGACACCACCGCGACGCTCGTCGCGACCACCGCCCCGACCGATGCCCAGACCAGGTGCTGCAGGACGACGCCGAGGACCTGCGCACACCGCGGTACCCCGACGTGCCGGTCGTAGGCCAGGGCGAGCCGACGCCGTGCGACCGCTGCCCCGCCGATCGTCAGCCCCACGAGGGCCGCTGCACCGAACGGGACGAGCACTGGCTGCCGCGCCGCGGGGGTGAAGACCGCGCCCAGCGTCGGGTTGAGCTGCCCGGCGGTCGGTCGGTCCTCGCCGTCGGCCCCGCTCGCCGGCAAGACGGTGCGCCGGAGCATCGAGACCGTGTCGTCGCGCTGCGGCCACACCGTCGCCCAGCAGGCGTCGAACGGCGACCCGTCGTCGACCGCCGGCGCGAGGACCGCGTACTCCAGGTCGGGGTCCCGGCCGTCGTCGGGGTAGTCGTACACGCCGGCGACTCCGGTGCCCGCGCCGCCCACCGTCACGAGGCGATCGCCGGCAGCAAGGCCCAGGGTCTCGTGCACCGCGGGCGAGACGATCACTCCCGTCGCCCCGTCGGCAGCCGAGCCGCCGAGCAGGCCACGCACCCCGGCGGTCACTTCGTAGGTCGGGATCGCCGAGCCCGGCAGCGCGGCGGGGACGACCCCGACGTCGAGGCGCCGGAACGCACCAGACGCGATGACCCCTTCGGCATCCGCGAGGGCATCGCACACGCGGCCGTCGATCCGGCCCTCGGCCCGCTGGACGGTCGTCGCCGCACCGCTCGCGACGAACACCGCAGCCGCTCGGACGTCACCGGCGACCGCCACGGCGCGCATGCCCACGACGCCGCTGAGCAGCACCGCGAGGACGACAGCGGCCGTGGCTGCCCACGAGGCTCCGGAAGCGATGTCGCGCCACGCCTCCCGCCAGACCTCGGTCACCTGCATCCGGCGACGGCTCATCGGTACCGCCCGAGGTCGAGCACTCCGTCGCAGGCGTCACGGCTCGCGTCGTCGTGCGTGGCGACGACGACGACCGTCCCCGACGCGGCGAGCGCACCGATCCCACGGTTCACCTCGATCGCGGCCGCTCGGTCGAGTTGCGCCGTCGGCTCGTCGACCAGCATCAGACCCGGCGCACTCGCGATCGCGCGCGCGAGCATCAGGCGTTGCGCCTCACCACCGGACAGTTCGGCGAATCGCGCGTGCGCCCGCGAACCAAGCCCGAAGCGCTCGAGGACCCCGAGCGCGCGGACGTCCGCGGTCCGACGATCCGCGCCCTGGGCGACGAACGGCAACGCGACGTGGTCGAGCACTCGGCGGCGGGCCACCCCGTACGGGTTCTGGAAGACCCAGAGCGGCCGACAGCCCGGCGGACGGACGGCGGCACCACGCGTCGGACGGAGCATCCCGGCGAGGATCGCGAGCAGCGTTGACTTGCCGGAACCGCTCGGCCCGACGACCGCGGTCACGGTCCCCTCGGCGAAGGTGCGGTCGATGCGGTCGAACAGCACGGTGCCGTTCGGCCAAACGTGCCCGACGCCCTCGAGCGTCACCGACACGAACTGGACCGGTCCGGCGCGGCACTGATCCGGTCGAGCGTTCGTCCGCCGGGCACCCGGACGAACGACTGCCCGAGTTCTGATCCGAGCACCTCGACCCGGAGTGGCCGCCCCGTCGTCGGTTGCACGCACGCCCGGTCACCCTCGAGGCCCCAGAGGGCCGTCGGCGGCACCACCTGGACGGTTCGTGGGTGACTGAGCGTCCACTTCGCAGCCACCGTCGGTGCGCCGTCCGCCGAAGCGACCGTCGATGCGTACTCCGGCAGGGCGGTGATCGCAGCGAGGTCCGTCGGCGACGAGACCACCCCGGCGGTGTCCATCGGGACGTCGGCGTTCCCGATCCGCAGCACGCGCTCCCCCGGCGCCGGATCGACCGGGAGCGCCTCGATGCGTGCACCGCGGAGTTCGGCCGGGAGTTCGACGAGGACACCGTCGGCGCCGACCGCTGCCCCGACGACGGCCACGCACGCCAGGACGACGTTCTCGGCGGCCGGTACCCATGCGAACGGAGCCCGCGGCACGACGTCGTCGGGCAGGTCGTCGCGGTCGACGCCTCGGACGACCAGGAACTGCTGCGCAGCACGGAGTGTGCCCCGACCGAGGACACCGTCGATGCTCAATCCGGCACCGAGGCGCGTGAGTTCCCGCTGCAACCCCGTGACGTCGGCCCCGCGGTCGCCGAGCTCGAGGTCGCGCCACAGCGGCTCGTCACTGGCGAGTGCGAGCACCGGCTGTCCGTCGACCCGCGCGAGGACGTCCCCGCTCCGCACGGGTGCCCCGGTCGAGCACGTCGACGTCGTCACCGTGCCGGTCCGCGACGTCACGACCGCCCGTGGGGCACCGATGTCGAGTGCGAGCTGCACCTGTCGTTCGTCGGCATCGGTGCGCTCGGTCACCCGGACGGTGCTCGCGGGGGCAGCCGTCCGGAGTGCGGCCGGGACCTCGGCCGGCACAACGACCACGATGGCCGCGGCCGTCGCCGCTGCGACCACCATCGCCCCGAGCGCCAGGAGCGCGGCAGATGGGAAGCGCATCACCGCCGCCAGAGGCCGAGGGGGTCCAGCCGACACTGTACGGCTGCGGGATCCCACGGCGAGAAGGAGAAGTTCCCGTCGTCGTTCTGATCACGCCAGTCACGTTCGGTGTACGTGTCGTCGACGAGTCTGGAAGCACGGAGGCACGCGACGGTGATCATTGCCTCGTCCTGCTTCTCCGGGTTCCGCCGGACCTCGTTGAACAGGTAGGTCACGTCGCTGTCGAAGCCCTTCGCGCACTTCGACTTCGAATCGTTCATGGCCGCGGCGTCTTCAGCCTTCCGCCCGGGGAGCGGCGAGGCTTCGGACGTGCCGTCCTCCGCTGTCGTGTAGTCGTAGCCGAGATCCCGCGTGCATGCGCTCATGCGGGACTGCGCATCCGCGACCTCCCGCGCCGAGATCGTTCCGTCCGAGAGGATCTGCCACTGGTAGGAACTGGCGTCGGCGGCTGATTCCGCGAACTCACCCGCCCACGGCCCGGCCCCGGAGAAGCCCGACGGATCGACGACCCGGGGTGCAGCATCCGCCTGGGCACAACCGACGAGCCCCACGGCGGCGATCGCCCCGACGATCGTTGCTCCCCGAAGCCTGCTCCGAATCACCGCGTCAGGCCCGGGTCATGCCGTACTGGGCGATGTTGGTCCAGCAGGCAGCCCGGTAGGACCACTTGTTGCCACCGACCACGTTCCCCCACTTCATCGTCCCGCTCCGCAGACGGTTGAGGTGCTGAGCGCGACCACACCCAGTACGACGTTCTTGATCGACATCGATCTCCCCTTTCGTTGTGACATCTCCCGGATGTGACCGTTAACGTATTACCGGTTCATACGAGAACGCAACGACCACCACCACATCCGTGCAGGATGGACCCGTGACTGACGACGTCCGGTGGGAGGTGGTCGAGGAGAGCACGCTGTCGCTCCCCGACCACGAAGCGATCGCAGCGCTGCTCGGGCAGGCCTTCCCCGACTGGTCGCACTGGTACGTGGGCGGCCGGAGCTGGTCCGGCATGCAGCCGGAACGCCGGGTGCTCGCGCACGACGCCGACGGGGTCGTCCTGGCCCACGTCGGCATCCGCCGCATGTACATCTCCGTCGGCGGGCAGGACGTCCTGGTCGGCGACACGGGCCTGGTCGCCGTCGCGCCCCGCCTGCAGGGCACCGGCGTCGGCCGCGAGCTGATGAGCCGCACCGCGGCGGTCCTCGAGGGACTCCGCGTCCCCTTCGGGTTCCTCGGCGCGGGCGAGGACCGCATCCCCTTCTACGCGAAGCTCGGCTGGCACGAGTTCCCCGAGGCCGTCGGCACCTTCTCGGCGTTCACCGCCGAGGGCGCGGGCGTCAGCAACACCGAGCAGGGCGGCTGGATGGCGCTGCCGGTGGCAGCGCAGCTCGAGGACTGGCCCGCTGGCCCGATCTGGCTGAACGGCCAGCAGGTCTGAGCACGAGGACTGGGCACCCCCGACGCACCGGCCCGATCTGGGTGAACGGCCAGCAGGTCTAGACGCAACGACCGACGGACGGGAGGCCCGGTACCAGCTGGTACCGGGCCTCCCGTCCGTTGGTCGTCCAGCGGGGCTTACGCCTCGACCGCGACCTTCTCCGGGTCCTCGTTGGAGCCCGGCGCGCTCGGCGCGACCGCGGCGCGCACGCGCGCACCCAGGTCGGCGTCGACGTTCGTCCAGTAGGCGAACACACGCTCGCGCAGGTCGTCGCGCGTCACCTTCGAGACGTGGCCGGCGATGTTGCCGACCAGGCGCTCACGGGCGGCGTCGTCCAGGACCTCACGGACGAGCGTGCCGGCCTGGCCGAAGTCGTCGTCCTCCGGGTGCAGGGTCGCGGCGGAACGCTGCAGCGCACCGTCGGACTCCCAGCCCGGGGCGTCGTCGGTCGCGTTCGGGTCGGCGTGCGCACCACCGAGCGAGTTCGGCGCGTACACCGGCACCTCGGACTTCTGGAAGTCGAAGCGCATGCCGCCGTCCTTCGAGTACGAGTGGACCTCGTTCTTCGGGGCGTTCACCGGCAGCTGGGCGTGGTTCGTGCCGACGCGGTAGCGATGTGCGTCCGCGTAGCTGAAGATGCGCGCCAGGAGCATCTTGTCCGGGCTCGCAGCGATGCCGGGCACGAAGTTCGAGGGGGCGAAGGTCGCCTGCTCGATCTGCGCGAAGTAGTTCTCCGGGTTGCGGTTGAGCTCCATCGTGCCGACCTCGATGAGCGGGTAGTCCGCGTGCGGCCACACCTTCGTCAGGTCGAACGGGTTGAAGCGGTAGGTCGCGGCGTCCTCGTAGGGCATGACCTGCACCTTGAGGGTCCAGCGCGGGAAGTCCTGACGCTCGATCGCGGCGTGCAGGTCACGGATGTGGAAGTCCGCGTCCTCGCCGGCGATGCGGTCCGCGTCCTGCTGCGTCAGGGTCTTGTGGCCCTGCTCGGTGATGAAGTGGTACTTCACCCAGAAGCGCTCGCCCTCGGCGTTGATCCACTGGTAGGTGTGCGAGCCGAAGCCGTCCATCTCGCGCCAGCTCGCCGGCAGGCCGCGGTCGCCCATCAGCCACGTGACCTGGTGCGCCGACTCGGGCGAAAGGGTCCAGAAGTCCCACTGCATGTCGTGGTCGCGCAGGTGCGAACCGGGCAGGCGCTTCTGCGAGCGGATGAAGTCGGGGAACTTGATGCCGTCGCGGATGAAGAACACCGGGGTGTTGTTGCCGACGAGGTCGTAGTTGCCCTCTTCGGTGTAGAACTTCAGCGCGAAGCCGCGGGGGTCGCGCCATGTGTCGGGGGAACCCTGCTCACCGGCGACGCTCGAGAACCGGGCGAGCATCTCGGTGGTCTGACCGGGCTGCAGGAACGCGGCGCGGGTGAAGCGCGAGACGTCCTGCGTGACGGTGAAGGTACCGAAGGCGCCGCCACCCTTGGCGTGCACGACCCGCTCCGGGACACGCTCGCGGTTGAACTGGGCGAGCTTCTCGACCAGGTAGTGGTCGTGCAGCGCGAGGGGGCCGTCGGCCCCCACGCCCATCGAGTGCTCGTCGCTCGAGACGGGTGCGCCGCTGTTGGTCGTGGTGGTCGGGGTGCCGGTCGGCGTGTTCTGGTCGGACACGGTTCCTCCTGGGGTGGGACGTTGGTTCGGTCAGGGTGCTCGGGTGGTCAGGGTCCGGCGCGTCGTGGCGCCGGTGCGGAGGGCGATCGCCGTCAGGCGGGCGTGGGGGCGTCGGGCGCCTGCGCGCTCGCGTCGGGCGCGTCCAGGTGGTCGCGCACCGCGTCGTCGCGCACCGCGTCGTCGCGCGCCGCGTCGTCGCGCGCCGCGTCGGGCGCGTCTGGGTCGTCGCGCTCTGCCGCCGCACAGCGTTCGCAGATGCCCCAGTAGGTGACCTCGGCGGTGGTGACCGCGAAGCCGTGGGTCTCGGACGGCGTCAGGCAGGGCGAGTGGCCGACCGCGCAGTCGACGTCCTCGATCGCGCCGCACAGGGTGCAGACGATGTGGTGGTGGTTGTCACCGGTGCGGCGCTCGTAGCGCGCAGGGCTGCCGGCCGGTTCGATGCGGCGGACGAGCCCGACGCCGGTCAGGGCGTTCAGCACGCCGTAGACGGCCTGGTGACTGGTGGTCGGCAGCTCCACGGCGAGCGCGGTGACGATGTCGTCCGCGGTGGCGTGCGGCATCGAGTCCGTCGCGCGGAGTACCGCGAGTCGTGGGGTCGTGACCCGGAGCCCCGAAGAACGGAGCAGATCGGCGTCGGCGTCCATGCTGAGCCTTTCTTTTGCAGGAATCAAGACAACGCGTTCACTGTACACGAGCTTCTGCTGCCGACCAGCGAGGGGACGCATGCCGCCACCGGAATACGAAGTGTCACGATCGGGTCGCGATCAGCTGGGACGACACTGGACCGACCGTTCCGCACGCTAACGTCCGGACATGTCCACGAGCCAGGGTCTGCCTGAACAGGCGAACAGCACCGCGGACGTCCGGGGGATCATCGCGAAGCGGGACCTGGTCGTCGACCTCATCCGGACGGCCTGCGTCGTCCTCGTCGTCATCGTGCACGTCACGATGGTCGGCGTCGCGGCCGATGACCAGGGGGTGCGGGTCACGAGCCCGCTGCAGGAACTCCCCTGGTACGTCGCCGCCACCTGGGTCGGGCAGGTGATGCCGCTGTTCTTCGTGGTCGGCGGGTTCGCGAGCGCCGTCGGCTGGCGCAGCACCGTCGCCCGTGGCGCGCCGAGCCCCGCCCGCGACTACCTGGCCACCCGCCTGGTGCGGCTGTTCCGGCCCGCGGTGCCGCTGTTCGTGTTCCTCGCGCTCGGGCTCGGGGTCGCCACGGCCGCTGGCACGCCGCCGGAGCTCCTGGCCGAGGTCGCGTTCGGCATCGGTTCGCCGCTCTGGTTCCTGGCTGCCTACGGCATCACCCAGTGCTGCGTCCCCGTGATGATGCGCCTGCACGAGCGAGCACCCTGGGCCACCCTCGCCGTGCTGCTCGTGCTCGCCGGGGCGGTCGACGCCGTCCGCCTGTCCACCGGTGTCGCCGAGGTCGGGCTGCTCAACCTCGGGCCGGTGTGGCTCTTCGCGCAGCAGCTCGGCTTCCTCTGGGCCGACGGCTGGTTCGCGCGCCGGTCGAAGGTGCTCCTGCTCGGCATCGCCGTCGCCGCGTACGCCGTGCTCGTGCCGATGACCTCGGTCGGGCTCTGGGCACCGGACATGCTGCAGGACCTCAACCCGCCGATGCTCCCGCTGGCGTTCCTGGCGATCGCGCAGGCCTGCCTGGTCCAGCTCGTGCACGCTCCGCTCACCAGGCTGATGCGCACGCGGGCCGCACTCGGGGCCGTGTTCGTCCTCGGCCGCGACGGCATGACCATCTACCTGTGGCACCTGCCGCTGTTCATCGCGCTGAACGGCATCGCCCTGCTCGTCGGGGTGCCGTTCCCGGCGCCGGGCTCCGGCCCGTGGTGGGCGTCGCGCATCGTCGCACTCGTGGTGGTGCTCGCCGTCGCGATCGGGGTGGCCAGGGCTCTGCGCTGGTTCGACCGGCCGCTCCCCCGGCTGCTGCCGTCGGCCGACCGTCCGTCGTGGCCGGTCGTCGCGTTCGCCGCCCTCTGCACGATCGGCCCGGCGTTCCTCGTGATGCAGCTGCACCTGTCGTTCGGCGTCGCGCTCGTCGGTGCCGTGGCCGTGCCGGTGGGCGTCTGGCTGCTGTCGCGGACCGTCCCGGCACGCGGGGTCGCCCGGATCTGAACCGGTTCTCACCGTCGCGGTCCACGACGGACCCCCGGCGGACGTCGGGCGGACGGAGGATGGCTTCGGCGACGCGAAGGACGAGTCCGCCTGATCCCCAGGAGGCTCCCCACGCCGTCGACACCCGAGTTCTGGAGCACCTGGCGGTTCGACCCCCTGGCGGCGGCGCTCCTCGTCGTCGCCGCCGTCGCCTACCTCCGGTGGGTCGTCGGCGCGGCTCGAGGTGGTGACCGATGGCCGTGGTGGCGCACGCTCGCCTTCGCCACGGCGCTCGTGCTGTTCGGCGTCCTGCAGTTCGGCATCGTCGGCGTCGACGACGAGCGGTTGCGCTGGGCGTTCGTCCTGCGGGCCGCCCTGCTGTTCTTCGCGGTCCCCACCTTCGCCGCGCTCGGTGCGCCGGTCGCACTGCTCCGGATCGGAGGCCCGGCTCGTCTCGCGCAGGTCGCCGACGCGGTCATGCGGTCACGTCCGGTGCGCCTGCTCGGCAACGCGATCGTCGCCCCGCTGGTCGCGCTCGCGCTGTTCGCCGTCCTGCTCACCCCGTTCTCGGCGGTGATCCGGGAGTCCCCCGCATGGGCCGCCATCATCACCGTGGCCGTGCCGGCGCTCGGGTTCGGGCTGCTCGCACCACTGTCCGAGGTCGGTGTGCTCGTCTCGTCGACGTTCGCCACGGCCGAGTTCCTGCTCGCGTTCGTCGAGCTCGTCGTCGACGCGGTGCCCGGCATCGTGCTGCGGATCACGAACCACGTGCTCGACGGGTCCCTCGTGCCGGTGGTGGGTCGGGCCTGGTACCCGTCGCCGCTGCAGGACCAGCACCTGGCGGGCGACCTGCTGTGGTTCATCGCCGAGGTGGCGGACATCCCCGTGCTCGTCGCCCTGTTCATCCGGTGGCAGCGGACCGACCGCCGCGAGGCCCGGGCCGTCGACGCCCTGACCGACGAGCAGGTGGACGAGCTCACCCGGGCGCACCTGCAGCGCCGCGGATGAGCGGTCGGCGCGACGCCACGCGACGCCACGCGACGCCCCGCTTCGCTTCGCTTCGTGAGCAGCAATGGCCGGGTACCCGAAGGCGACCCGACCATTCCTGCTCACGACGTGCGGTCGCGCCCTACTTCGACGGGGCCCCCGCGGGCTCGGCGTCGGGCTGCGTGGTCACCGAGCCGGTCTGCTGCCAGGCGACGGTCTGCTTCGGCTTCGCCAGGAACAGCGCCGCGACGATGGCCACGATGAGCACGATCGCCGGCAGGTAGAGCGACTCACCCATGGCCTTGGAGAACGGCTCGAGCAGGAAGCCCGGCAGTGCGCCGACCTGCTGCTCCGCGCCACCGGCCGTGGCCCCACCGGACGACGCCGGGAAGTTCGCGGTGATCCGGGCCTCCATCAGGGCGGCGATGCCGGCGGAACCGAGCACCGCACCGATCTGGCGCGTGGTGTTGTAGACACCCGAGCCGGCACCGGCCAGCTTCGGCGGCAGGTTGCGCGTCGCCGAGACGGACAGCGGTCCCCACATGCAGGCGTTGGCGAGGCCGAGGAGCGCGCTCGGCAGGAGCACCCAGCCCCACTCGGCACCGCTCGACAGCAGGGCGCCGAACCAGAACAGGCCGACGGAGAAGCAGGCGAGCCCGAACGAGGCGACCCAGCGCGGGTTCCAGCGGTTCAGGTTCTTGCCGACGATCGGCGCGAGTGCGGCGGACAGCACGGCCTGCGGCACGAGGAGCAGTGCGGCCTGGGTCGGCGAGAAGCGCAGGACGTCCTGGGCCCACAGCATGATCGGCAGCGCGAACGAGGCGATCGCGACACCGACGGCGGTGATGGCGACGTTGGCCAGCGTGAAGTTGCGGTCCTTGAACAGGCCGAGCGGCAGCAGCGGCTCACCCTTCTGCACGCCCTGCCAGACGACGAAGCCGGCGAGCACCACGAGGCCGACGATGATGAGCGACCACACCGAGATCGGACCGGCGATCACGCCCCAGTCGTAGGTCTCGCCTTCCTGGATGCCGAAGACGAGCAGGAACAGGCCCGCTGCCGACAGGAAGATGCCGAGGTAGTCGAAGCGGTGTCCGTGACGCTCGAACGACGGCACGAAGCGCTGCGCGAGCACGAACGCCACGACACCGACGGGGACGTTCACGAAGAAGATCCACTCCCAGCCGAATCCGTCGACGAGCAGGCCGCCCACGATCGGGCCGACGAGCGACGCGACACCGGCGACGGCGCCCCAGAGGCCCATGGCCGCGCCGCGGTTCTGCGGCGGGAAGATGCGCGTGATGACCGACATGGTCTGCGGGCTCATCATCGCGGCGCCGAGGCCCTGCACGACGCGGGCGACGATCAGCACCTCGATCGAGCCGGCCAGGCCGCACCACAGGCTGGCGAGCGTGAAGACCACGAGGCCGATCTGGTACATGACCTTCGGGCCGAAGCGGTCGCCGAGCCGGCCGGTGATGAGCAGCGGCACGGCGTAGGCGAGCAGGTAGGCGCTCGTCACCCAGATCACGGAGTTGATGTCCGCGTCGAGCTTCTGGGCGATGGTGGGGGTGGCGACCGACACGATGGTCGAGTCGACGAGGATCATGAAGAACCCGACGACGAGTGCCCACAGGGCAGGCCACGGCTTCTTCTCGGTCGTCCGCGGAGGCGTGACGGTGGTCATCGAGTGGTTTCCTTGCTGTTCGTGGTGGTGTCTGCGGACGCGACGGAGGCGTCCCAGGAGATGTGGCCGGCGGCGATCCGGTCGGCCGTGGCGGCGAGCCACTCGATCTGCGTCGTGAGCATGGCACGCACGTACGACACGTCGAGCCAGTACCGCTCGGGCAGGTCCTTCGCACGGACGACCCCGAGGATCTCGTCCGCCTCGTCGCGCTGGGCCCGGAGTGCGACGGCCCGTGCCCGGAGGGCGGACTCGGCCTCGTCGACCGACAGGTTCTCGATCTCGGCGACGGCCAGGTGGAAGACGGGGTACTCCTCGGCCGGCTCGGCGATCAGCCGGACGAGCCCGTCGTGCAGGGCCGTCCACCCGTCGTCCGTGATGGCGTAGGTGGTGCGTTCCGGACGGTTGCCCGCCCGGTCGGTCCCGACGACCTCGGCGAGGCCGAGCTCCACCAGGCGGCCGACCTGGTGGTACAGGGTGCCGGGCCGGACCTTGACGTTCCGGCCGTCCCGGCGGTGCGTCATCGTCTGGAACATCTCGTAGGGATGCGTCGGCCCCTCGGCCAGGAGCCCGAGCGCGGCGAACGCGAGTGGCGTGAGCGACGGCACACGTGCCTCCAGTCCGCTTGTTCGTTGTTGACTATTCGGGTTGGAATATACGCGTTGGAACAGACGTGAGCAAACGCACAGCAAGGGCCCGCCTGGAGGCCCGGGGACGTCCCGGCGTGTCGCGCGCGCCCCGTAGACTGGTCGCGTCCCCCACCCCTGAAGCGCTGGAGAGAACACGTGCCAACGATCGTCGTCGAGGTCATGCCCAAGGCCGAGATCCTCGACCCCCAGGGGAAGGCCGTGGGCAACGCCCTGGCCCGCCTCGGCAAGGCCGACCTGACCAACGTCCGCATCGGCAAGCGCTTCGAGGTGACCGTCGACGGCCCCGTCGACGACGCCAAGCTCGCCGAGGTCCGTGACATCGCGGCCGACGTCTTCTCGAACGCGGTCATCGAGGACGTCGTGTCCGTGACCGTCGAAGGCCAGTGACCCGGATGCGCATCGGCGTCATCACGTTCCCCGGCTCGCTCGACGACCGCGACGCCCAGCGCGCCGTCCGTCTCGCCGGCGCCGACCCCGTCGCCCTGTGGCACGGCGACCACGACCTGCAGGGCGTCGACGCCATCGTGCTGCCCGGTGGGTTCTCGTACGGCGACTACCTGCGTGCCGGCGCGATCGCCGCGAAGGCGCCGATCATGGCCGAGGTCATCGACGCCGCCGGCAAGGGCATGCCCGTGCTCGGCATCTGCAACGGTTTCCAGATGCTGGCCGAGGCCCGTCTGGTCCCCGGCGCGCACACCCGCAACGCGCACCAGCAGTTCATCCGTCGCGACCAGAAGCTCCGCGTCGAGACCACCTCGACCGCCTGGACCTCCGGGTTCAGCGCCCAGCAGGAGATCACCATCCCGCTGAAGAACGCCGACGGCCGCTTCGTCGCGGACGCCGACACCATCAAGCGCATCGAGGACAACGGCCAGGTCGTGTTCCGCTACGTCGGCGTGAACCCGAACGGCTCCATCGACGACATCGCCGGCGTCTCGAACGAGCGCGGCAACGTCGTCGGCCTGATGCCGCACCCGGAGCACGCGACCGAGGCCGGCTTCGGCCCGGACACCCCCGCTGCGATGGCCTCGGGCACCGACGGCCTGACCTTCTTCACCTCCGTGATCGAGCACGCGCTCGTCAAGTGACAGGGAACAACGACACCGTGACGACACCCGTTCGCCCGAAGCCCGACACCGTGCAGGACGCGGCAGCCACCCCCGACAAGGAGCAGCCGTACGACGCGCTGGGCCTGAAGCCGGACGAGTACGCCCGCATCAAGGAGATCCTCGGCCGCCGCCCCACCTCGGGCGAGCTGGCGATGTACTCGGTGATGTGGAGCGAGCACTGCTCCTACAAGTCCTCGAAGAACTACCTCCGTCAGTTCGGCAAGAAGGTCACGCCGGAGATGACGAAGAACCTGATGGTCGGCATGGGCGAGAACGCCGGTGTCGTCGACGTCGGCAACGGCTGGGCGGTGACCTTCAAGGTCGAGTCGCACAACCACCCGTCCTACGTCGAGCCGTACCAGGGCGCGGCCACCGGTGTCGGCGGCATCGTCCGCGACATCATCTCGATGGGCGCCCGGCCCGTCGCCGTGATGGACCAGCTCCGCTTCGGCGCGATCGACCACGAGGACACCGCACGCGTCGTGCACGGCGTCGTCGGTGGCATCTCGTTCTACGGCAACTGCCTCGGCCTGCCGAACATCGGCGGCGAGACTTACTTCGACCCGGTGTACCAGGGCAACCCGCTGGTCAACGCCCTCGCGGTCGGCGTGCTCCGCCACGAGGACCTGCACCTGGCGAACGCGTCCGGCGCCGGCAACAAGGTCGTCCTGTTCGGTGCCCGCACCGGTGGCGACGGCATCGGCGGCGCGTCGATCCTGGCATCCGACACCTTCACCGAGGGTGGCCCGACCAAGCGCCCGGCCGTGCAGGTCGGCGACCCCTTCGCCGAGAAGGTCCTGATCGAGTGCTGCCTCGAGCTGTTCCAGAAGGACCTGGTCGAGGGCATCCAGGACCTCGGCGCCGCGGGCATCTCCTGCGCCACCTCGGAGCTCGCGAGCAACGGTGACGGCGGCATGCACATCTCGCTCGACGACGTCCTGCTCCGCGACCCCACGCTCACCGCCGAAGAGATCCTGATGTCGGAGAGCCAGGAGCGCATGATGGCGGTCGTCCGCCCCGACAAGCTCGACGAGTTCCTGAGCGTCGTCGGCAAGTGGGAGGTCGAGACCAGCGTGCTGGGCGAGGTCACCGGCACCGGCCGACTCGTCATCGACTGGCAGGGCCAGGAGATCGTGAACGTCGACCCGCGCACCGTCGCCGTCGACGGCCCGGTCTACGACCGCCCGGTCGCCTACCCGACCTGGATCGACGCGCTGCAGGCCGACACCGCCGCCTCGCTCGACCGACCCGCCGACGGCCCCGCGCTGAAGGCACAGTTCCTCAGCCTGCTCGGTTCGCCGAACCTGGCGTCGAAGAACTGGGTCACGAACCAGTACGACACCTACGTGCTCGGCAACACCGCGCTGTCCTTCCCCGACGACGGCGGCATGATCCGCGTCGACGAGGAAACGGGGCTCGGTGTCGCCATCGCCACCGACGCGAACGGCCGCTACTGCCAGCTCGACCCGAAGCAGGGTGCACGCCTGGCGCTGGCCGAGGCGTACCGCAACGTCGCCGTCACCGGTGCCGTCCCCGCCGCCGTCACCGACTGCCTGAACTTCGGCTCCCCCGAGAACCCCGAGGTCATGTGGCAGTTCTCCGAGGCGGTCGAGGGGCTGGCCGACGGCTGCATGGAGCTCGGCATCCCGGTCACCGGCGGCAACGTGTCGTTCTACAACCAGACCGGCTCGACCCCCATCCACCCGACGCCCGTCGTCGGCGTGCTCGGCATCATCGACGACGTCGCCAAGCGCGTGCCGTCGGGGTGGCAGGACGACGGCCACAACATCTACCTGCTCGGCACCACGAGCCTCGAGCTCGACGGCTCCGCGTGGGCCGGCACCGTGCACGGACACCTGGGCGGGCGTCCGCCGGCGGTCGACCTCGAGCGCGAGAAGGCCCTCGCCGAGCTGCTGTACGCGGCGTCCGGCGAGCAGCTGCTCACCAGCGCGCACGACCTGGCGGACGGCGGCCTCGGCCAGTCGCTCGCCGAGTCCGTGCTCCGCTTCGGCATCGGCGCCCGCGTGGTCCTCGACGAGCTCGAGACCCGTGACGGCATCGACACCGCGACGGCCCTGTTCTCCGAGTCGACCGGTCGCGTCATCGTGACCGTCCGCCGCGAGGACGACGTGCGGTTCCAGGGCATGTGCGACGGCCGGGGCTTCCCGGTGCTGCGCATCGGCGTGACCGACGCGACGTCGAGCACGCTCGAGGTCCAGGGCGCGTTCGAGGCCACGGTCGACGAGCTGCGCGGCACCCACGCCGCGACGCTGCCGGCCCGTTTCGGCGACGTGATCGTCGAGGACGTCACCGAGGGGTACGTCGGCCGCGGGCCGCTCGACTCCGACGGTGCCTTCTCGCCGCGCACCGACGCCTAGGCCCGGGTCGCGGATGCCGATCGTCACCCTGCCCTTCGCCGAGCTCGTCGACCGGTTCGGCCCCGTGCCGGACGGTATCGAGCTGGACGTCTGGGACGTCGAGTCGCCGTACGGTCGCCCGGACGACGTCGCGATCACGCTCCTGCCGTTCTACTTCGAGGGGCGGCACCGCTGGCAGTTCGTGCACGACCTGCCCGAGCTCCAGCTGCTGCAGCTGCCGAGCGCCGGGTACGAGCACGCCATCCCGCACGTGCCCGGGCACGCGCAGCTGGCGAACGGTCGCGGCATCCACGACGACGAGACCGCCGAGCTCGCGGTCGGCCTCGCGCTGACGTCGCTCCGTGAGATCTCGGCGTTCCAGGTCGACCGTGCCAACGGCGTCTGGGACTCCCGCGAGACCCGATCGCTCGCCGACCGGCGGGTGACCGTCGTCGGCTACGGGGCGATCGGGTCCGCGATCGCCACCCGGTTCGAGGCGTTCCGCACCGAGGTGACCGTGGTCGCCCGGACCGCTCGCGAGCAGGACGGCCGGCACGTGCACGCGTTCGGTGAGCTGCCCGAGCTCGCCCCGACGACCGACGTGCTCGTGCTCATCGCGCCGCTCACCGCCGAGACCGAACGCCTGGTCGACGCGGAGCTGCTCGCGGCGCTGCCGGACGGCGCCCTGGTGGTGAACGTGGCGCGCGGCAAGGTCGTCGACACCGACGCCCTGGTCGCCGAGCTGCGGTCGGAGCGGCTGTTCGCGGCCCTCGACGTCACCGACCCCGAACCCCTGCCCGCCGGACACCCGCTCTGGACGACACCGAACACCGTGCTGACCCCGCACGTCGGCGGCAACACCGACCTGAGCGTGCCGCGGTCGATCGAGCTGATGCGCAAGCAGGTCGCCGCGCTGGCCGAGGGTCGCCCGTTCGAGAACCTGATCGAGTTCTAGCGCGCGAGCGGAACCGCGGCGTCACTCGAGTCGCAGCGCCATCCCCAGGCTCGGTGCGACGTCGTCGAACCCGAGGGACCGGTAGAGCCGCTGCCCCGGCGGGTCTCCGACGAGCGTGACGTACGCGCCCGCAGGTGCACGGTCGCGGACGTCCGCCAGCAGCCACTCGACGACCCGACGGCCGAGGCCCCGCCGCTGGTGCGCGGGATCGGTGGCGATGTCGGCGATGTGGAAGTACCACCCGCCGTCGCCGATCGTGCGCCCCATCGCGACGGGCGTACCGTGCTCGTCGACCACGTGGCACGCCGACCAGCTGCCGGCGATCGCTCCGGCACCCTGGGCGGGGTCCTTCGGGGACAGACCGGAGTCCCGACGCAGCCGCAGGTAGTCCTCGAGCGGCGGCGGACCGACGACGATGCGGTACTCGGGCTGTGCCTTCGCGGAGGTCACGGTCAGAGCGGGACGACGCAGGTCGGGGTGCCGACCGGGATCTGCGCGACGGCTTCGCCGGGCATGCCCTCGGCGTCGAGCGGCAGCACGGCGACGGCATCGGACATCTGGTTCGCCACCAGGACGAACCCGGGCACCCGCGCGAAGTGCCGGGGCCAGACACCACCGCAGGGCACCGACCCGACGACGGCGAGCCCGCCGTCACGCGCGTCGAGCACCACGAGCAGGTCACGCCCGCGCACCGCCACGTACGCGCGGCCGGCGTCGTCGACCTCGATGTGGCTGAGCAGCGACTCCCCCACGGCACCGTCGAACGTCGGCACGGCAGCGATCGTCACGAACGACCCGGAGTCGTCGCGGCGCAGGCGGTGCACACGCCCGTCGAGTTCACCGGCGACGAGCAGGTCACCGTCGATCCAGGCCATGTGCCTGGGGCCGGCGCCGGGTGTCACGTGGTGCACGCGGAGCGCCTCGATGTCGGGGACCCCGTGGGCCGACACCGTGACGCGGAACTCGTGCAGGGCATCGCCGCCGAGGTCGGCGACGAGCACCGTGCCGTCCGGGGTGGCGATCGACTGGTGGGCGTGCGGGCCGTCCTGGCGGTCGTCGTCAGGACCCGTGGCGTCGGGCAGCGCGGCGACCGCGACGGCCTCGGCCGGCACGGAGCGCTGGGTGGCGTCCCCGTGCAGCACGACGCCGTCACTGGCGGTCACCGAGGCGGCGTGCGACTCGGCCGGGGCGAGGGAGATCGCCGCGACCGTGCCGGAGACGTAGTTCGTGACCACCAGCGCGCCCGAGGGGTCGACCCGCACGTGGCACGGGGCGTCTCCGCCGGCGGGGGCATCCCACAGGTGCTCGAGCGCGCCGCCCTGCAGCCGGAAGGCCGACACGGCGCCGTCGTTCGTCTCGGAGACCGCGTAGACCCGGTCAGCCGAGACCGCCAGGAACGAGGGGTCGTCGAGCACTGCGACGGTCCGGGGTGCCGGAACGGCTCCGGCCGGCCCGGCGTCGACCAGCGAGATGCCCGTGGCGTTCCCCGCGCCGGTCGCCGTGTACGACCCGATGAGCAGCGACGGCAGCTCGGCGCTCATTCGTCGCGGCCCGCGATGCGCTCGTGGTGGTGGATGACCTCGGCGACGATGAAGTTGAGGAACTTCTCGGCGAAGGCGGGGTCGAGGTGGGAGTCGGCGGCGAGCGACCGGAGCCGTGCGACCTGGACCCGTTCGCGATCCGGATCGGCGGCCGGCATGCCCGACTCGGCCTTCAGGTGCCCCACGCGCTGCGTGTACTTGAAGCGCTCCGCGAGCATGTGGATCACGGCGGCGTCGATGTTGTCGATGCTCTGCCGGATGCTCCGCAGTTCGGCGACGGCGCTCGCGTCGGCCTCGGGCGGGGTGACGTCGTCGTTCATGGTCCGAGCCTACTGGCGGACGTGCAGCGGAACCCGGTCCGCTGCTGCGAGAATGTGCACATGTCGGTCCTGCTGGTGATCTCGGGTGTCTGTGCGGTCCTCGCGGGCCTCGTCCACGTGTACATCTTCTTCCTCGAATCGATCATCTGGACCAGTCCGCAGGCACGCCGGATCTTCGGCATCGCTTCCGAGACCGAAGCCGTGGCGACCCGTTCGCTCGCCTTCAACCAGGGCTTCTACAACCTGTTCCTGGCGATCGGGGCGATCCTCGGCGTCGTGCTCGTGCTGGCCGGCAACACCGTGAGCGGCTGGACCCTCGTGGTGTTCTCGACCGCGAGCATGCTCGGTGCCGCGGTGATCCTGCTCGGCACGGGTCGCAAGTACGTCAACTCCGCCTTCAAGCAGGGCACGCTCCCCCTGATCGCGCTGCTCTTCGCGCTGCTCGGCTCCACCGTCGGCGTTTAGTCGGACGCCCCCGAACTGCGAAAGCGACAGGGTGCCACCGAACATCGGCGGCACCCTGTCGCTTTCGCGTGAAGGTCGTGAAGGTCGTGAAGCTCGAGACCCGCTCTAGCCGAGCTTGTCCTCGAACTGCGCCGGCAGCTTGTCGAGCGCCCACTCGATCGCGGCCGTCGTGCCCATCGAGAACGCGGACGATACGTCCTTGTCGTCGAAGACGATCGAGTGCCCGGCCTCGACCGACGGCACCTTCTGGAACAGCTTGTTCGACGAGGCCTCTGACGCGTCGACGTAGATCGGCAGGATCAGCGTCAGGTCGGCGTCGAGCAGGTCGAGGTTCTCGTCGGACAGGTGCACGGAGAACTCCTTGCCGGCCTGCTCGTCGATGGCCTTCGGGATCTCGAAGCCCAGGTTCCGCATGAAGGTCGAACGGCTGTCGGTGGAGGCGTACGCCCCGAAGCCCTCGGAGCTGTAGGCACCGACGACAGCCGTCTTGCCGTCGAAGTCCGGGTGCGCCTTGCGTGCTGCGGCGTAGGCGTCGTCGAGGCCGGAGAGCAGCTTCTTGCCCTCGGACTCCTTGCCGAGCGCCTTCGCGATCATGGTCGTCTGCTGCTCGGTCGAGGCGAGGTAGTTCTCGCCGCCCTTCGGGATCGCGACGGTCGGCGCGATCGCCGACAGCTTGTCGTACCGCTCCTTGTCACCCGAGGACTTCACGTCGAGGATGACGTCGGGGTTGAGCTTGAGGATGTCCTCGTAGCTCGGCTCGAGCGTCTGGATGATCTTCGGTGACTCGTCGTACGCACCCTTGAGCCACGGACCGACACCGTCGCCGCCGAAGGCGAGCCAGTCGCTCGCCCCGACCGGCTGGACACCGAGCTCGAGAGCCGTCTCGGCGTCGCCCCACCCGAGCGCGACGACGCGCTTCGGTGCCGACTCGATGGTGGTGGTGCCGAGGCCGGTCGTGATCGAGACCGGGAACGCGGCGTCGGACGACCCCGACGACGCCGAGTCGGTCGAGGAGCCGGAGCCGGACGCGCAGCCGGCGAGGACGAGGGACGCTGCGACGACGGCGCCGGCTGCGGCGAGCACGCGTCGGAGACGCAAGGGGAAACGGTTCACGAAGGGTAGCCTAACCTAACGGGGCACTCAGGAACACGGCTGGCTAGGCTGGGTGACCGTGGCGTTCACCGATCCAGGCCGCACGCACCTCGCGGTGCTCGGCTCCCCCATCGCGCACTCGCTCTCGCCCACGCTCCACGCAGCGGCCTACGATGCGCTCGACCTGCCCTTCACCTACGGGAGGCACGAGGTCGCGTCCGGCGGCCTCGCCGCGTTCGTCGCGGGGCTGGGTCCGGAATGGCGTGGGCTGAGTCTCACGATGCCGCTCAAGCGCGAGGTCCTGCCGCTGCTCGACCGCACCACCCCGCTCGTCGACGAACTCGGGGTCGCCAACACGGTCGCGTTCCGCCTCGAGGGTTCCACGCTCGTCCGAGCCGGCGCCAACACCGACGTGCAGGGGCTCGTCCGCCCGGTCGAGGCGCTCGGACACCTGCCCGGCGAGGCCACGATCCTGGGCGGCGGAGCCACTGCAGCGAGCGCCCTGACGGCTGCCGTGCGGCTCGGGGCGTCGCTCGTCCGGGTGTTCGTCCGTGACACCGCGAAGACGCGCGCGCTGGTCGACCTGGCCGTCCGGCTCGGGGTCACGCTCGAGGTGCACCCCCTGACCGAGCTCGCCGGCACGCACCACGGGTTCGTCCTCTCGACGCTGCCTGGCGGTGCCGCCGACCCGCTCGAGTTCCGTCCGTCGGGGCCGGACGCCGTCCTGTTCGACGTCGCCTACGAACCGTGGCCCACCGTGGTCGCCAGCCGCTGGACCGATGCCGGGGGCCGCGTGCTGAACGGCCTCGACATGCTCACCGAGCAGGCGATCGGGCAGATCCGGTTCTTCCTGACCGGTGACGAGGACGAACTGCTCCCCGACGAGGCCGGCGTCCGCCGGGCCATGCGCACCGCGGTCGACCTACCCGCCGTCATCGGTTAGGCGACCCCTCGCGGACCGCGAGTCGTCAAAGACCGATAGTCGCGTCACACCGTTCGATCAGGTCGCGATCGTGCGTAGCGGTCAGGACGGTGGAGCCCGCATCGGCGAGGGAGCGCAAGAGAACGTGAATTTCGTTCGCGTTCTCGGCATCCAAGGCAGCCGTTGGCTCATCCGCGAGCACGAGTGCAGGCTTACGCACGAGCAGACGAGCGAACGCCACACGAATCCTCTCCCCGCCGCTCAGAGAATATGCGGGCGCATCGAGGACTCCGTCGATGCCAACGGCGTCGGCCGCATCCTCGATTCCGAGCTGGTCACTCGCCGGAGAGGAGGGGAGAGCCTTCAACGCGATCGAGATGTTCTTGCGCGCACTCCAATGCTCGACGGGTCCTGCATCTTGAAACACGAATCCCACCTGCTCCCGTAGGTACTTTCGCTGGGCCCCGGCCCCAAGAGCGTTGACGGTCAAGTCCCCCACCTGCACAAGCCCCCGAGTTGGGCGCTCGAGTCCACCGACGACACGGAGGAGAGTCGACTTGCCCGATCCCGACGGACCGACGACGGCGGTGAGAGCTCTGGCATCGGCGTTCGCGTGCAGGTCCCGGATCAGCGACCGCCCCGCCACAAGGTGGGTGAGGTCGCGGAGCATTACGCCCAGACCTTCTTGCGTCTCAGTAGGCATATGCCCTCACTTGCTTCCTCGAGAAACGCCTCGTGAAACCGACCAACGCGACCCCGGCGGTGACAGCAGTCACGAAGATCGGGCCACCGATGAAAGTAGCGTTGGTGACGTCCGTTGCCTGCAGCCCCGCTTGTGCCGTGATCCAGAGCAGGACGCCAGCACTGAACCCGATGGCAATGCTCGGCAGAATATTAGCTTTTACATTGAAATGGAAGTCCTCTAGCCTCCGGGTAAGCGCACCCCCAAGAGAAGCTGCATCGGGCACCCTGCCGAGTGGACGGCCATCGCGCTCCGGCCCCGTGTCGGGCGGCGTCAGGCCCGGGTCTGCGGGTGGTGCTTGGCGAGCAGGAACACCCCGGTGATGGCGATGCCCGCGGCGACCACGAACCCAGCCACCGCGAACAACGGCGCCCCCGAG